>CAYJGG010000064.1:0-10102 GCA_964369915.1 uncultured Oscillospiraceae bacterium
AATAGCAAAATAATAAAAACAGACGATGGTTTATTCCATCGTCTGTTTTTTTGTTAAAGATTTTAGTTTCTTATTATATGAAAAATTAATTTAAGTGAAAAAATGAACTATCTTGCATTTTTTTTATATAAGATGATATAATATAGCTAAATAAACTATTTTTATAAAGGAGAGGATATATAATGATTAAATTAAAAGAAGTTACACAAGAAAACTTTAAATCACTTATTGAATTAAAAGTTGCAGAAAATCAAAAAAGCTTTGTTGCACCTAATGTTTATTCTTTAGCACAAGCATATGTATTTAATGATGTTGCACACCCATTTGCTATATACTTAGATGATGAAATAGTTGGGTTTGTTATGATGGACTATTATAAACCATCAAATCATTATAGCTTATGGAGATTAATGATAGATGAAAAATATCAAGGAAAAGGATATGGAAAAGCAGGTTTAATAAAGGCAGTAGATTATATGTTTACTAAATTTAAAATAGATGAATTTTTTACATATGTTGTGCCTGAAAATACTGTTGCAAAAAATCTTTATTTATCTTTAGGGTTTGTAGATACGGGAAAAATGGATGGCATAGAAATGGTTATGAAAGTGTCTCTTGAAGATTTTACAAAAGCAAAAAATGATTATAATTTACGTAATGATAAGCTTTAGTTAAAAAAATAAAATGACGCTAATTTTTATTAAATTAACGTCATTTTTTGTGTAATATATTAACTATTATTATTTTGAATAAAAGGAAGGATATCATTAAGTGAGGCCGGCTTTGCAAAGTAGTAGCCTTGAAGGTAATCACATTTACAAGAAGTGCATAAATCTTTTTGCTCGATTTCTTCAATTCCTTCAACTATTATTTTTTTATCAATAGCTATAATACCTAAAATTAAGTGTTCAAAAAAATTCAGATTTTTGTTTGATTTTGAAGCAGATAATAATAAACTTCTATCGATTTTAATTATATCAAGTGGTAAATCTAAAAACACACTAATATTTGAATACTCAACACCAAAATCATCAAGCTCGAAAATAAATCCTTTTTCTTGTAAAGATTTCATAATGTTTTTCATATTAAAGCTATCAGAGATAAGAGTTCTTTCAGTGATTTCAATTTTAATCATAGAAGGGGGGATATTATATTTTGATAAAATATCTAAAATATCTTGAGTCATATTTGGTAAAGCAAATTGATAATAAGGAAAATTCACGGAAACAGATTCAAATTGCTTGCTTAATTTACCACTATCTAAAAGCCATCTTAAATCCTTACATACAATTTCTAAAACGTTATATGTAATATTAGTTATAAGTCCAGTTTTTTCCGCTAATTCAATAAAGCTGTCTGGGTATAATAAGCGCTCCCCGTCCTTCATTCTAACTAGAGCCTCAGCTTGAGTAAATGTATCTTTTTCCACAGAAAAAATTGGCTGGTAATGAACTACAAAACTATCATTATTAATAGCGTCTTTAATTTTTTGAGTCATCAAATTTTGTTCAGACATATTTTGAATTATAGATATATCGTATAAATACCTAACATCTAGCGATTGCTCTTTTAATGTTCTAACTGAGTAGTCGGCGGCAGAAATTAAATCTTTAGAGTTTTTTGAAAAGGTAGGATAATCAACTCTAATGAAAATTAAATCTAATATAATATCAAAACCATCAAGAGAAATTGGTTTATTTAATGAAATAACAGTATTTTTCATATCATTAAAATAGTTTTCGCTTAAATCTTTTGAAAGAATTGCAAATTCGTCACCGCTGTATCTGTATGTGTTTTGAATTGAAAAGCTTTTAATTAAATTTGTGGAAATTAATTGAAGTATTTTATCACCAGTTTCAAGGCCGTACCTTTCATTCACATTTTTAAAATTACGAAGACTTATTATATATAATGAAAAATGTTCGTTTTTATTAATGCTTTCGTTTATCTTGTGTGTTAATGCAATTCTATTATTAACTCCAGTTAAGTGATCTGCAGATTTTCGCACATTTTGAATGTATAAATGAACAATTAGTATGCTTAAAGTGTAAATAGAGCCTGTTAATATAACATCATCTATAAAAAATTGCACTAAAGTTATGCTGAAAGAGAATATAAAAGTAAAACTTAAAACTTGCATTATTTCTCTATAAACTGTTTTTCTGCTTTTAATAGCAATAATAAATAAAGTTATTATGTAAAAAGCACTTACTGCAAAAGGAGCTTGATACCAATCACCTCTAATATAATAACAGTTTTCATCAATAGTGAAAATTTTATCTGTGAATATATTTGATAAAACAATTATAAGATAAAATATGTATGGTATGCAATAAGGAATAAGACTTCTAAAATGTTCTTTTTCGGTTGATTTTAAGTTTATTAGTGTGATTGAATATAATATAAAAAATACTGGAAGGCAAGGTAAAAAAACAAAGTATAGCAGCATTAATGAGTAGGATATAAAATGAGTTGAATAACTGGCAAGAGTGGTTGTAGCTAGAATTGAAGTAATGGTAAATACAACACTAATAAAGGCTGAATAATACATAGCCCTTAAAAATTTATATCTTAAGTTTCTAGCTTCATAATCACGCCTAAAGCTAATTAATACTGCTGTTAAAACAAACAGCGAAGTAAATTCTGCAACTAAATTGTATTCTAACATTTATGAACACCTTCATTAATTTATTTTGATTGATATAATAATTTATTATACTATTTACAATCTATTTTTACAAGTAATATATTGTAAATAGTAAGCTGAAATATGAACGAATTAACAATTTTTACCATAGTTTGATAAATTAATGTTATTATGTTATTATAATATAGAATATTAAGAAAAGAGATACGATTTTGAGTTTTATAAAATATGCAAATGAATATATAGAAAAAGAAGATTATTTAGAGAATATGGAGTTTTTAAAAGAAGAGTTTATTAATGAATCATTTTCAAAACTTGAATGTAGAAATATTGTTTTTAGAAATATGCGATTTAATAATTGTGATTTTTATAAGACAACATTTATTAATGTAAAGTTTATAAATTGCGATATTTCAAATTCAAATTTTGAAAAGTCTTATTTTAAAAGCTGTGAGTTTTATCAAGTTAAAGCTATGGGAACAAATTTTACGGAAAATGTGTTTTTAACATCGAAAATAGAAAATTCAAGTTTTAATTTAGCAAATTTTCAAGAGAGCAAAATTAAAGAAACAATTGTTTTTAATAGTGATTTTTCTCAAAGTGTGTTTCAGAATGTAGAGTTTTTTAAATTTGAAACAAGGGATTCAAAATTTATTCAAAATGATTTTTTCAAAACTAATTTAGCACATATAGATTTTTCAAAAGGAGAGTTTATTGCTCCAACAGTTTCAGATAGATTTACAGAATTAAATAAAGTTAAATTAAATTCTCAGCAAGCTTCTGAAATTGCAAAACTTTTAGGCGTAGTAGTAATTGATTAAAAATAAAAAATCCGATACTTTATAGTATCGGATTTTTAAATAGTTAAATTTTAAATTTAGAAACAACTTGGTTTAATATATTTGCTTGAGCTGCTAATTGTTGGCTTGAGGCAGCGCTTTCTTCACTAGTTGCAGAATTGTGATGAATAGTTGAAGAGATTTCGCTGATTTCTTTAGTTATCTGATTAACGCCAAATGTTTGCTGTTCACTAGAAACAAAAATTTCTTCAATAACAACAACCATTTCTTGAACTTTTCTAGCTAGCTCTTCAAATGATACATTTGTTTTATCGCAAATTCGAACACCATTTTGCACACTTTCGATTGAGTGATCAATAAGGTGAGTTATATCTTCAGCTGCGTCTGATGATTTCTGAGCAAGATTTCTAACTTCGTCAGCAACAACAGCAAATCCACTACCAGCAGAACCAGCTCTTGCAGCTTCAACAGAAGCATTTAAAGCAAGAATATTTGTTTGGAATGAAATGTCATGAATAACTTTAACGATTTTTGAAATATTTTCAGAGGCAGTAGAAATTTCAATCATTGCTTTTTGCATATTTTTCATTTCTTCTAAAGTTAAAGAGGTAACTTCGCCTGAATTTCTAGCAATTTCGGCAGCGTGCTTTGAACTTTGTAGGTTTTCATTAACTTTTTGTGAAACATCATTTAGTGTTATAGTTAAAGATTCAACACTTGCAGATTGTTCTTCTGAAGCTGAGGCTAATTGCTGTGAGCCTTGAGCTATTTGATCAGAGTCAGCAGAAATTTGATCGGCAGATAAAGAAACTTCACTTAAAGACGTTCTAACAGTTGAAATCATTGTGTCTATAGAATCAGTCACAACTCTCCATTCGCCAACATATGCATCTTTTGAATTTCTTTGAACTATCCAGTTGTTGTTAGCAATGCTGTCTAAAACTTCTGAAACATCATTTTTTAGTAGAGATAAATTTTCGTTCATACGTGCACAAGCATTGTTTAAGACGCCAATTTCATCTTTTTGGCTACTATATTCAACCTTAGTTGAGAAATCACCTTCAGATAATTTATTGGCTAAAGTAACAGCCTTATCAAGCCTTTTAGTAATAACATTTTTAACAAATATAGTGCCAATTATAATAGCTATGATAACTAAAAATAAACCTAGAGCTAGATTATAAATTGAAGACTCTATTAAAGCAGGATAAACAGATGTTGTTGGTCTTCCTGCAAAAAGAGCACCTATTATATTTCCTTGGCTGTCATGATGTGGGGAATATGAAACTAAAAAAGGAACTCCCGCAATTTCAGTATGTCCAATATAAGGTTGTCCATTAGTAATAACTATTTCTCCAATAGCAGGATCAATTTCTGTTCCTGTTATTCTTTCTCCGTCAACAGTAATAGTTGTGAATTGTCGAGTTGTTCCACTGAAAATAGTATATTCAGTGTCAGTAGTTTCTTTTAATTCATCTAAAAGGGCAATTATATCTTCATCTTCAGTAGGAGCAAATTCACCTATTAGTTGTTGTTCTAATAAATATGTAGAGTTTAAACATTCTTTTTCGATAACTTCATGCATTGTATCTCTAAAATAGAAATAATTAAAAACTAACATTGAAAAAATCACAGTGAACAATATGCTAGCGAATAAGACATTAATTTTTGATGATAATTTTTTAAAATTCAAAAATGAAAAAGATTTTTTTTCTTTCATAAACACACCTCATAAATATAAATTATATTTCAATTATCATATAATTTATAATAGTAAAAACAGTCAATAATTTTTTTATATCCTTATAATTCGATTATAAATCACATATCATTAAAAGTCAATAAATACCTAAAAAAAATAAAAAAGCAAATGATTTAATCATTTGCTTTTTAAATAAATTTTAAGCACGAACATCAAGAATACTTCCTAAATCAGTTGCAAAACTAGGAAGAGCAGGCATCATTTGATTTATTAAAGAAGATGCAAGAGCTTCTTGGCTATCCATAGTTCCTTTTAGTAGGGAAATATTTACTTGTGATTGAACTTTATATAAGCTCATGTCTATGCTTGCTGCTGCAATATCCATAAAACCACTCATCCTTTCTATATTCTTATCCTAATAACATTATATACCTTATAAACTTATAAATCAAGAGCAAAAAATGAATATTTAATGATAAATTAATAAAACCGTCTATTTTTTGCTTTGCTTATTTAAAATACCTTCCTTCATCCCATCAATAATTAATTTCATTGCTAGTGAAGATTGCTCTTTTGTTGTTTGAGGAGTGTTTTTTAAAGGTATATCAAGATTTAATTCAATATACTTATTATTTCCCATATTATGATAAGGAATAACATCTAATGCTTTAATATTATTTAATTCTGATAAAAAAATGCCGAGTTTATTAAGATATACCTCATTAAGAGTTATATCAGTTATTACAACATGTCTAACCCACATACTAATATTATTATCAGATAAATATCTTGCAAAATCAAGAATATTACTATTTTTAACAGATGTAAGTTTTATATGTTCTTCGTTATCTATATGCTTTAAATCTAATAATACAAGGTCACAAACTTTAATAAGCTCATCAAACTTTTCGGTGTTATCCTTATTAAAAGTTACTCCGGAAGTATCAAGGCAGGTATGAATTCCTCTTTTTTTGCATTCTTTAAATAATTCGATTACAAAATCGATTTGAAGTAAAGGTTCACCACCTGTAACAGTTATTCCGCCTTTTGTAAAATTTTGAACTCCAGCATATTGCTCCATTAAATCTTCTATCGACATTTGGTTGCCAACGCCAACTTCCCATGTGTCGGGATTATGGCAATATTTACAACGTAGAGGACAGCCCTGTAAAAAGATTACAAATCTAATTCCAGGGCCGTCTACTGTTCCTAAAGAGTCGACAGAGTGCACAAACCCTTTCATTTAATTATAATTTAGAGTGAAAAGTACGTGAAATAACGTCGTCTTGTTGTTCTTTTGTTAGTTTTACAAAGTTTACTGCATATCCAGAAACTCTAACTGTTAGCTGAGGGTATCTTTCTGGGTGTTGTTGGGCATCTAAAAGAGTTTCTTTTGTAAAAACATTTACATTTAAATGATGTCCACCTTTTTCAACATATCCATCTAAAAGTCCCACTAAATTATCAATTTGGTTATCACTAATCATAATAATACCATTCCTTTCTAATAGATTGAAAATATATATTTAAAATTAATTTCTTTTATATTAATTCTATTTATTAGTCAATTTTTTCATTTGGTTGCAGGCATGCAGAATTTCCATCTTCACAACCGATACTACTTGAAATATCCATAACTAGATTATCAACTTCAAGTCCGCCCATAAATACTCTATCATCTTTTCCAAGAGCGTCAGGTACAATTGAGAATGTGTCTGAAATACCATCTAAAGCATCTTCAAAAGGTAGTTTTGCAACAGAAGCTAAAGAAGCTGCAGCGCCGTTAGTATCTCTGCCGTGCATTGGGTTTGCACCAGGGGCAAAAGGAATACCAGCTTTTCTACCATCCGGAGTGCTACCAGTCTTTTTACCATACACAACATTTGAAGTAATAGTTAAAATAGACATAGTAGGGAAACCTTGTCTATATGTGTGATGTTTACGGATTTTTTCCATAAAATTATGAACAACTTCGATAGCAATACTATCAACTCTATCATCATCATTACCGAATTTTGGATAATCACCCTCAACGATATAATCTATAACTAATCCGTCTTCATCACGAACAGTTCTAACTTTAGCATACTTTATAGCACTTAATGAGTCGGCAATAACTGAAAGCCCAGCAATACCTGTTGCAAAATAGCGTTTAACTTCTCTATCATGTAAAGCCATTTGAACTTTTTCATAGCAGTATTTATCATGCATATAATGGATAATATTTAATGTATTAACATATAAATTTGCTAGCCATTCAAGCATTGCATCATATTTTTCGCTAACATCTACATAATCTAAATATTCAGTTGTGATAGGGCGATATTTTGGTCCGATTTGAATTTTTAATTTTTCATCAACACCACCATTTATAGCGTATAATAAGCATTTAGCAAGGTTTGCTCTTGCTCCAAAGAACTGCATTTCTTTACCAACTTTCATTGAAGAAACACAGCAAGCAATCGCATAGTCGTGTCCATGATATTCACGCATTAAATCATCGTTTTCATATTGTACAGAAGATGTTTTTATCGACATCTTAGCGCAGTATCTTTTAAAGTTTATAGGTAATCTTGTAGACCATAAAACGGTTAAGTTTGGCTCTGGAGCAGGGCCTAGATTATCAAGAGTATGAAGAACTCTAAAAGAAGTTTTTGTAACTAAGTGTTTGCCGCAAGTACCAACACCACCGATTGATTCAGTAACCCATGTTGGATCGCCTGAGAATAAAGTGTTGTATTCTGGAGTTCTAGCAAATTTAACTAAACGCAGTTTCATAACAAAATGATCTATATATTCCTGAGCCTGTGTTTCAGTGATAAGACCTAATTGTAAATCACGTTCTATATAAACGTCTAAAAATGTTGAGGTTCTACCGATACTCATAGCAGCGCCGTTTTGCTCTTTTATAGCTGCTAAATATCCAAAGTATAGCCATTGAATAGCCTCTTTAGCATTTTGTGCTGGCTTTGAAATATCATAGCCATATAAAGCTGCCATTTCTTTTAAATCAGCTAAAGCACGAATTTGCTCTGCTAATTCTTCACGAAGTCTTATATTATCTCCAGTCATACGAGTTGGGGCTGTTTTTAGTTGATCTTTTTTATCAAGAACAAGCATATCAATTCCGTATAATGCTACTCTACGATAATCTCCTATAATTCTGCCACGCCCATAAGCGTCAGGAAGCCCTGTTATAATACCAGATTTTCTAGCAAGTTTCATTTCATCAGTATATGCATCAAAAACACCATCATTGTGTGTTTTTCTATATTTAAAGAATATATCTTTAACTTCATCAGAAACATCATATCCATATTGAGTGCAAGAATTAATTGCTGTTCTAATTCCGCCAAAAGGCTGTAATGCTCTTTTAAATGGTTTATCTGTTTGAATACCAACAATTGTTTCTAATTCTTTATTTAAGTAGCCAGCAGCGTGTGATGTGATAGTAGATACAACATCTGTGTCCATATCAATAACACCGCCGTTTTCTTGCTCTTTTATATTAAGCTGTGTAATTTGTTCCCATAGAGCCTTAGTTGCCTCAGTTGGCCCAACTAAAAACTCTTCATCACCATCATAAGGCGTGTAGTTTGATGTTATAAAATCGCTAACGTCAACAGCAGAATTACTCCATCTACCAGGTTTAAACCCGTTCCAATTTTTTGAAAATTCAAAATCCATAAATACCTCCAATTAAACAGCGAAAAATCGCTAAAAATTGCAAAATGTTAATTGTTTTAACATCTATATTATACCCCTACTATTAAAAAATGTCAAAGTGGATATAAGGCTTTTGTAGTGATAAAATATGGTAAATACACCAAAAAGGTATACAATATAACCAATAATAATTGAGTAAAAAAAATAAAAATTAGCTATTTAATGATATAGTTTTTAAATATACACATAATCAGATAAAATTGTAAAAAATAAACTGTGCATTTCTACGAAAATATACTAAAATGGTGAACTTTTAATGAAAATAAAATAAATAAAAAAAGAACTCATAATTTATGAGTTCTTTTTTTATATAAATAATTGTTATCCTATCTTACTTTTAATATGTTTTGCTATTTTTTTATCTTCAATTTTAATATGTGAAATAAGTTTTGCAATAGAAGTGTTAATAAGTGATAAAGATGCAATAGACACGTTTTCTTCATCTAAGCTTTTTAAATCTTCATAAAGGGATTTCTTATAAGTATCGTGAAATGTTTTATGTGCTGAAAATTCAGGATAATTAGTTTTTATCTGTAAAGATTCTTCATCTGCAAAATGTTTATTAACATAGTTTATAAGAAATTGAGATGTTTTTGCAACATTTTTTCTGCCTTCTCCAGTAGCGCAGGCATCAAATAAATCATTGATAGCTTGAAATAATTCTGCGTGTTGATTATCAATAGCTTTATGCCCTGTTAGCATTTCATCAGTTAGTAAATATTTCATAATTGTAACCATTCTTTCTTTGAATAATATAAAATTTAATCTTATATCTCTCAATATATCATAAAACTTTGCTAAATACAATTAGAAAAATGATGTAAATCTAAAAATTAATGATTGATAAACTTGCTATGATAGATTATTTCCTTTTCTAATTTCATAGAGTATTCAATTTCAGATTTAACAGAAAATCCGATGTATCCGTCTATATCAACAACATAAATCCCATCAGATAAATCAATTTTTTTATAATGTGATTTTTCTAAATTTTCTAATATGCTAGTATTAATAGGAGCATTATTTTCGTTATAGGTGCATTGAATAATATTATACCCATAAACACTTTCTAACTTCCAAGCTATATCCTTCATTTCTTTTTCAAATTTCATACTGCCACAAATAGTATAGGTTTTCATATAAAACACCCCTTGTTAATAAGTTTATATTTATATTACCATATAAAAACAAAAAAAATCAACTGATAAATCAGTTGATTTTTGGTGC
>CAYJGG010000065.1:0-9784 GCA_964369915.1 uncultured Oscillospiraceae bacterium
TTATTATGGGTAAAATTATAGGTATTGACCTTGGTACTACTAACTCATGTGTAGCTGTTATGGAAGGCGGCGAAGCTGTTGTTATAGCTAATGCAGAGGGTATGAGAACTACACCTTCAGTTGTAGGTTTTTCAAAAAATGGCGAAAGATTAATTGGCCAAGTGGCGAAACGTCAAGCGATTACAAATCCAGATGGAACTATCGCTTCAATTAAAAGAGAAATGGGCACAGATCATAAAGTTAAAGCTGATGGAAAAGAATACACTCCAGAAGAAATTTCAGCAATGATTTTAGCTAGATTAAAAACAGAAGCTGAAAGTTATCTAGGTGAAAAAGTTACAGAAGCTGTTATCACTGTTCCAGCTTACTTTAGCGACTCACAAAGACAGGCAACTAAAAATGCGGGCACTATCGCTGGTCTTGATGTTAAAAGAATTATCAATGAGCCAACAGCAGCAGCTTTAGCTTACGGCGTTGATAAAGAGCAAGAACAAAAAATATTAGTATACGATTTAGGCGGCGGTACTTTCGACGTTTCTATCATTGCTATGGGTGATGGCGTTCAAGAAGTTTTAGCTACTGCAGGTGATAACCGTTTAGGTGGCGATGACTTTGATGAAAGAGTTATCAAATGGCTAGCTAATGAATTTAAAAAAGATAATGGTATTGATTTATTAAAAGATAAAATGGCTGCTCAAAGATTAAAAGAAGCTGCTGAAAAAGCTAAAATTGAGCTTTCAGGCGTTGCTCAAACATCTATCAACCTACCATTTATCACAGTTGACCAAGATGGTCCAAAACACTTAGACTTAACATTAACAAGAGCAAAATTTGATGAATTGACTGCTGATTTAGTTGAAGCTACAATCAAACCAGTTCGCCAAGCATTAAGCGATTCAGGTCTTGCTATTAGCGAAATTGATAAAGTGTTATTAGTTGGTGGTTCAACAAGAATTCCAGCTGTTCAAGAAGCAGTTAAAAAAATCGTTGGAAAAGATCCGTTTAAAGGAATTAACCCAGACGAATGTGTGGCTTTAGGTGCTGCTATTCAAGGTGGTGTTTTAGGTGGAGATGTTAAAGGCATTTTATTATTAGACGTTACTCCACTTTCACTAGGTATTGAAACTGTTGGTGGAATTACTGCTAAAATTATAGATAGAAACACAACTATCCCAACTAAAAAGAGTCAAAAATTCTCAACTGCTGCTGATAATCAGCCTTCAGTTGAAATCAATGTACTACAAGGTGAAAGAGAATTCTCAAAAGATAATAAATCTTTAGGTATTTTCCACTTAGATGGTATTGCTCCAGCTCCAAGAGGCGTTCCACAAATCGAAGTTTCATTTGATATTGACGCTAATGGTATTGTGTCTGTTTCAGCAAAAGATTTAGGAACAGGTAAAGAGCAATCAATAACAATCACATCTTCAACTAATATGAGCAAAGAAGAAGTTGAAAAAGCTGTTAACGAAGCAGAACAATATGCACAAGAAGATAAAGCACGTAGAGAAGAAGTTGAAATTAAAAACTCAGCTGATGCTATGGTTTATCAAACAGATAAATTATTAAAAGATATGGAAGATAAAATATCAGAAGAAGAAAAAACAGATTTAACATCAAAACAAGAGGCTTTAAAAGAAGCTATCAAAGCTGATAATTTAGAAGACATTAAAGCTAAAATGCAAGAAATGGAAACAGCTCTACACGCAGTTTCACAAAAAATGTATGAAGCGGCTGCAGCGGAGCAAGCTCAAGGCGAAACAGCAAGCGAAGAAACAGCTAGTGATGAAACAATTGTTGACGCTGATTATAAAGATGTTGATTAATTGTTAATTATTTATTATTGAATAATTAAACTAACTATTATATACTATCAAAAGGCGGATAAATTTTATCTGCCTTATAGTATTATAAATATTTTACAAATGAGGGTATAAAAGTGGCAGAAAAAAGAGATTTTTATGAAGTGCTTGGAGTTAATAAATCAGCCTCTGAAGCAGAACTTAAATCTGCGTATAGAAAAGCTGCAAAAAAGTATCATCCGGATTTAAATCCAGATAATGCAGAAGCAGAATTAAAATTTAAAGAGGCGAATGAAGCGTATGAAGTGCTTTCTGATGCCGAAAAAAGAAAATTATATGATGCCTACGGGCATGCAGGCGTTGATCCAAACTACGGTGCAGGTGGCGGTGGCTACGGCGGATTTGGTGGTTTTGGTGGCGCTGGTGGTATAGATTTAGAAGATATATTTGGCTCGTTTTTTGGCGGTGGTTTTGGTGGTTCTTCAAGAAGAAGTAATCCAAATGCTCCAAGAAGAGGGGGCGATGTTAGAGTTGCTGTAAATATTTCTTTTATGCAAGCTGCCCACGGCGCAGACGTTGAGCTTGAATTCCAAAGAGAAGAAGGCTGCCCTGATTGTGAAGGATCAGGCTCTAAAAAGGGAAGTAGTGCAAAAACTTGTCCAGATTGTAATGGTACAGGTCACGTTACTGTTCAGCAAAGAACTCCTTTTGGTGTTATCCAAAATTCAAGAGTGTGTACTCGCTGTCAAGGAAAAGGAAAAATCATTACTGATCCTTGTAATAAATGTAGGGGTAATGGCAGAGTTAATGTTAAAGTTAAAAAGCAAATTAATATTCCAGCCGGTGTTGATAATGATCAAAGTTTAGCTCTTCGTGGCGAAGGCGATAAAGGGATTAACGGCGGTCCTAGTGGCGATGTTATCGTTTTAATTAATGTTAAAGCGCACGAAGTTTTCACTAGAAAAAAATATGATGTGTTTGTAACTGTTCCAATAACTTATGCGCAAGCTGTTATCGGAGATGAAATAGTTGTTCCATCTATTGATGGTAAAGTTTCATTTAAAATTGCAGAAGGCACTCAAAGTGGCACTACCACAAGGCTTCGTGGAAAAGGTATTCAATATCTTCACGGTAGAGGCAGAGGCGATCAATATGTAACTGTTGAAGTAGAAGTTCCAAAGAAAATTACAAGAGAGCAAAGAAAAGCACTAGAAGCCTTTGAGCAAACTTTAAAAGATGATAACTATGAAAAAAGAAAAGGCTTTTTTAAAAAAATAAAAGATATATTTGATTAACATTAAATAAGCGTAATAAAAAAACGAGATGCAAATTTGCATCTCGTTTTTTATTTAATCGTTTGATAACATCATTTTATCATCAGCTAGTTCGCCGCCGCTTGCCTGCTCAAACTTTAATAATAAATCTTGTATTTTTAAATTTTGCTTTTCTTCTTTAGAAACATCAAAAATTATTTTACCATCATACATCATAATTAATCTGTTACCATATTTAATAGCATCTCTCATATTATGAGTTATCATTATAGTAGTTATATTATCTTTTTCAACTAATTTCTCGGTGACATCAAGCACTTTTGCCGCAGTTTTTGGATCTAGTGCCGCAGTGTGTTCATCAAGTAGTAAAACCTTTGGCTTTTTTAAAGTTGCCATTAGAAGAGTTAAAGCTTGTCGCTGTCCACCTGAAAGAAGACCTACTTTAGTAGTTGCTCTTTCTTCAAGACCTAAATCTAAAATTTCAAGTTTCTTTTTGAAAAGTTCACGCTCTTTATTAGTTAGCCCAAGGCGAAGAGTGCGAAATTTGCCCCTTCTTAAAGCAAGAGCCATATTTTCATCAATTTGCATATCGGCAGCTGTTCCATTCATAGGATCTTGGAAAACTCGTCCTATATATTTTGCTCTTTTAAATTCAGGAAGATTTGTAACATCAATGCCATCAATAAAAATTTTACCATCATCTACAAGCCAAGCGCCAGATAACGCATTTAGCATTGAAGATTTACCAGCACCATTAGAGCCGATAATAGTTATAAAATCGCCTTCATTGATTTGAAAATTCAATCCATCAAGAGCTTTTTTCTCATTTGCAGTTCCAGCAAAAAATGTTTTTTTGATATTTTGTAATCTAACCATTATTTTACACCTGCCT
Organism: uncultured Oscillospiraceae bacterium; assembly: GCA_964369915.1. Taxonomy (GTDB): domain Bacteria; phylum Bacillota; class Clostridia; order Oscillospirales; family Ruminococcaceae; genus RGIG3102. The sequence goes on from CAYJGG010000065.1 coordinate 3,969, forward strand.
TTTTAAAGTATTTTTCTTGCAAATGCGGAATAGCTAAAAACACTGCAACGATAACTGCTGAAAGTAGTTTTAAATCGTTTGTGCTTAAAAGTTTTAAGCTGATAACAACTTGAATTACTACATAGTAGATAATAGAGCCAACACAAACAGCACCTAGTTTTAATGCAAAATTATTAATAAATCTACCTAAAACAACTTGGCTGATAATAACAGATGCAAGACCAATAACTATTGCGCCACGTCCCATTTGCACATCAACGAAACCGTTGTATTGAGATAATAATGCGCCTGAAAGTGCAACAATACCATTTGAAAGCATAAGTCCTACGATTTTAGCAAGGTTTGTGTTTATGCTATACGCTTTTGCCATTGTTTCATTAGATCCAGTTGCCCTAATTGAAGCCCCTACCTCAGTTGAAAAAAACCAAAATAGGACTAAAACTAAAATAGCAATTACAATAATAACAGTAATAATAGTTTGCTCTATATATCTTAAAGACACTAATAAATCGTAATTATTTACATTAATAGCTTGATTTGCTTTATCGCCTAAAATTCTAAGGTTAATAGAATATAAACTTAACTGTGTTAGAATTCCAGAGAGAATTGCAGGGATACCTAATGCTGTATGAAGCATACCTGTAATAAACCCTGTAAGCATTCCTACAATAACTGAAAGCAGTAAAGCTAGCCACATAGGAGCACCACTTATCATCATCATAACACAAACAGCACCACCAGTGCACAAAGAACCATCAACAGTCAAATCTGCTAAATCCAAAACTTTATATGTAATATAAACTCCGATAGACATAATGCCCCAGATAAGTCCTTGTGCTATAGCGCCTGGAAGGGCGTTTAATAGTGAAGCCATATCTTACTCCTATTCACCGATTGCAACATAATCAGATGGAATTGTAACTCCAAGTTCTGCTGCGATTTCTGTGTTGTATTTTTTAGTGAATTCACTTGCAAATCCGATATCCATTGTGCTAATATCAGCACCATTTACTAAAACTTCAACAGCCATTTCTCCTGATTTGTAGCCGATATCATAATAATCTAATGATAATGAAGCAACACCGCATCCGCTTGCTGTGTTTTCTTCGCCAGCAACTACAGGAACTTTAGCTTCAAGAACAACGCTTTTAATGATTTCTGTGTTTGAAGCTGCTGTGTTATCAGTTGGGATATAAATTACATCAACGCTTGAAGCAGCACTTGTTGTAACAGCTGCTAAATCATTAGAATCAGCGAATGTGAATGTTTCAGTTGTAAATCCTAAAGCTTCAAGCTCAGGGATTATCATTTCTTCTTGGTAAACTGAGTTTGGCTCAGCTGAACAATATAAAATACCAACAGTTTTTGCATCTGGGAATAATTCTTTAATCATTGCAGCTTGCTCATTTAGTGGAGCTAAATCTGAAGCGCCTGAGATGTTCATTCCAGTGCTACCTGTCCAATCAGTGATTTCTAAAGCAGTTGCATAGTTTGTTATTGATGTTCCGATGATTGGAATATCGCCAGTTGCAGCCGCTGCTGATTGAAGTGGAGATGTTGCGTTTGCTAAAATTAAATCAACACCATCTGATACAAATTGATTTGCAATAATAGCAGTTGTAGCAGTATCACCTGATGCATTTTGAACATCAAAAGATACGTTTTCTTCGCCCACTGCTTCAGTTACAGCTGCGATAAATCCTTGAGTTGCAGCGTCTAAAGCTGCGTGTTGCATAAGCTGGCTTATACCAATTGTGTATGTAGGTGCTTCTGTGGTAGTTGTTTCTGTAGTAGTTGTTTCTTCTGATGAGCATCCTACAAGTGATAGAATTAATGCACTTGATAATGCTAGAGCTAATAGTTTTTTCATAGTTAAATCCATTCCTTTCTGTTGAGTTTTGCGTGTTTTACCACATATTTTATTAAGTGGCAACCATTAGTTAATATTTCATAACTAATGGCACAAAACTGTAAAGTTTGAAATTTTATTTTCAAACTTATCTCCTTTTCCTTTTGCGTAATAGATGTATAATACATCAAATTCTTAGGGTTTGTCAATTAACATATAAACCAAAAAAAACTAATAAAAAAGGGCGTAATTGGAGTTTAATACAAAATGCATTATAATACAAAAAAATATTAAGTTTTTTCAGTTTAAAATATAGAAAAATAAAAGATTTGTGTAAATAAATTTAAATAGTTTACTTATTTTGATATATATAATATAATAATAGTATAAATGAAATATTAGTTTTAAAAGGAATTTTTGTTATGGATATGTTTCTTGCTCCGATTATTATAGGAGTCACTCTAATTGTAATATGTATAATAAGTATATTTCGCGCGAGTCAATTCGATTTTAGATGCACAAGATGTAAAAAAGTTTTTAAAGAAAATCCAGTTGTAGCTGCTTTTGCTCCTCAAAGTGGTGGCAGAAAATATTTAAGATGCCCAAATTGTAGAAGAAAAATGCTTTGTGATTTAATATTAAAAGGAAAAAAGTAATTTGAATAAATATAAGTTTTTGGCAGTTAATACAATACTGCTTTTTATCAGTACTTTTAGTAGTAAGTTCTTAGTGTTTTTATTAATGCCAATATACACAAGCGCTTTAACTACTGCTGAGTATAATGCTGTTAATCTAATGATGCAAACAGCAAATATTATGATTCCAATAGCCTCATTTGGTATGGCAAATGGGATTATTCGCTTTGGGCTTGATAAAGCTTATTCAAAACACAAAGTTTTTACTATCGCTTGCAACACTTATTTAAAAGGCTTTGTTTTATCGTTAGTGCTATTTCCTGTTATTCAAAAAATCGAAGTTATTGGAGAATACACAGCGTTTTTATATCTCTACTTATTTGCAAGCTGTTTAAGAACTATCGTTCAGCAATTCACAAGAGCTAGAACGTTAGTGAAATTATATGCAGCTGATGGAATACTCGCAACAGTTAACACATTAATTTTAGTGTGGCTGTTTTTAGTGCAGTTGCAGCTCGGACCTATTGGATATATTTTAGCTATTATAGGTGCAGATTTATTAAGTGCATTATTTTTAAGCGTTATTTCAGGTTCTTTTAAATTCTATAAATTAAAAGCAAATTCTAAAATGCTAACAAAAGAAATGCTGAGATATTGTATTCCTTTTATTCCAAATAGTATTTTCTGGTGGATTACAAATGTGTCAGACCAATATTTAGTTTCATATATGGTTAGTGAATCGGCAGCGGGGTTATATGCAATAAGCTATAAACTCCCTGGAATAATCGTTTTGTGTAGTACTGTTTTTACTGAAGCTTGGCAAATTTCAGCTGTTTCTGAAAAAGGGAAAAGCGATACAAGTGGATTCTTTGGGAGCGTGTTTAAGGCATATCAAGGTGCGATATTTATGGCAGCGGCTGTTTTAATTATGATGATAAAACCGCTAAACAGTATTATGGTAGCCGAAAGTTATTATGAATCATGGGTGTTTATCCCTGTTTTAGTTATCGCAACAGTTTTCTCTTGTTTTTCAACCTTTTTATCAAGCATATATATGGTGAATAAAGACGGAAGAGCAAATTTATACACGATGATGGCTGGTGCCTTTGTAAATATAGGATTAAATTTATTTTTAATTCCAGAATACGGCGCTCAAGGGGCTGGCGTATCTACATTGATTAGCTATTTTGTTGTTTTCTTTTTAAGAGCAATAGGAACTAAAAAAATAATAAATATTAAAATATCACCGTTCTCTATTTTTATAAATATAGTATTATCACTGGGTTTAAGCTATGTTGTTATTAGTGAAATGCAAAATTGGGTTTATATTGGAATTTCTATAACAGCCTTTGTAATTCTATTTAATTTTCACTCAGTTTATGGATTTATAAAAACTATTATAAAAACAATAATAAGAAAAAAAGCAAGGAGGTCATAGTATGAAACTGCAATTTATCGGAGCAACACATGGGGTTACTGGTTCGGCACACTTACTAAAAGCTAACGGCAAAAATATTCTTGTTGATTATGGTATGCGTCAGGGTAGAGAGGAACATATAACATACGATTTACCTATTTTAGCATCAGAGGTAGACTTTGTTTTATTAACACATAGTCATATAGATCATAGCGGCTATATTCCACTACTTGTTAAAAATGGATTTACAGGCAAAATTTATGCAACAGGTGCAACCTGTGATTTAGCTAGAATTATGCTTATGGATTCAGCTTACATTCAAGAGCAAGAGGCAGAATGGGCGAATAGAAAAGCAAAAAGAAGTGGTAAGGCTTTAGTTGAAGCTTTATACACAATTGAAGATGCTCAAAAAGCGCTAACTATGTTTAGAAAAGTTGAATATTTAGAAGAAGTTGAAGTGGCAGAAAATATCTACGCTGTATACCACGATGTAGGGCATTTATTAGGCTCTGCTGCAATTCAAGTTGTAGTTATTGAAAATGGCCAGGAGAGAACTATTGTCTTTTCAGGCGACGTTGGAAATATAGATCAGCCTTTAATTAAAGATCCGCAATATATTAAAAAAGCAGACTATGTTGTTTGCGAAAGCACTTATGGTGATAGACTTCATAAAATTGTAAAAGATTATAGAGTTGATTTAGCTAATGTTATCCAAGAAACTTTTGATAAAGGCGGTAATGTTATCATTCCTGCGTTCGCAGTGGGAAGGACTCAAGAACTACTATATTTTTTAAGAGATATTATAGCTAAAGGCTTAGTTAAAAATCATAATATACCAGTTTACTTAGATTCTCCTCTTGCAATAGAGGCTGTTGGGGTTTTTGATGATAATATCTGGGGATACTTTGATGAAGAGGCAATGGCTGTTGTTAAAGCGGGCATTGATCCTATAAATTTCCCGGGCTTAAAACTAACTGTTAAAAGCGATGAAAGTAAACTTATAAACTTTGATAAATCGCCAAAAGTCATTATTTCAGCTAGTGGTATGTGTGACGCTGGTAGAATTCGTCACCATTTAAAACATAATCTGTGGAGAGAAGAGTGTACTGTTGTTTTTGTTGGATATCAAGCAGAAGGTACTTTAGGTAGGCTTTTATTAGAAGGTGCAAGCGAGGTTAAATTATTTGGTGAACATATAGATGTTAAAGCAAATATAATTAAACTTGAAGGTATTAGTGGTCACGCAGATCAAAAAGGATTAATTAAATGGCTTTCTGCATTTACAGATAAACCAACAGTATTTACAGTTCACGGGCCTCCTGATGTACTGCCAACTTTTGAGGCTAAAATTCAAGAAGAATTAGGCTTTAAAACATATTCGCCATATTATTTAGATGAATTTGATTTAATAACTGGATATCAAACTCACGTTGGTGATAAGACTATTGAGGCTAAAGAAAAAGTTAAACCAGTTAAAATTTCAAGAGCTTACAGCGAATTAATGCTAGTTTATAACCAGTTAGGTAAAGAGCTTAAAAAAGCTCAAGGATATGCTAATAAAGACTTAAATAAAGCAGCAAGATTATTAAAAGAAATTATTAATATATTTAAAAGATAAATTTAATTTCTAAAATATAAAAAAGCTACACGGTCAACGTGTAGCTTTTTATATATATAATATAGTATATAATATATATAAAGCTAATAGTAAGATATCGCTATATTAAAAAAGATAAAAAAAGACTATTTAAAAGCAAAATTTACCATAGAAATTTGTAATTAAAAAGTGTATTATATATATACATCGCCACGTTTTGTGCGTAGTTTTTTAAAAAAAGATATTTTTTATTTTTTTTCGACAAAAACAGTTGACAAAGAGAGAATGTGGTGATATAATAACAAAGCTGTCTAAAGA
>CAYJGG010000066.1:0-9688 GCA_964369915.1 uncultured Oscillospiraceae bacterium
AACTATTGATAGTAATTTAGAATAATATTAAATAAAAAACACCAACAGCTATAAGCAGATATCTATAAAGAACAAATACCGATTTTCATAAGAAAATCGGTATTTTAGCGTACAAAATAGGGGTGGGATATATGTTAATTGATTGCAATCAATTAGCGAACTGGTGCTTTTTATGAAAAAGCAAAGCTGAGAATTCGCAAAGCGAAGGTTTCGAGGCTTAAGTGAGCGGGCAGCATAAGGGGGCTTTTTACTCCGCGTCGTGCCAAAAAAAGCGGTGCTTTTGCGTTACTTTTGGCAGCAAAAGTAACTTAAACTTTAAAAATCGAAGATTTTTATAATAATCAAGGAATGGCTTTCGCCATTCCTTGTAATTCATGTATTAAATTAAAGTTTCTTTACGAGTAGCAAGCTATAGCTGATGGTGTTTTTTTATGTTTATCTAATTAATTCTTCTTCAACTCTTGCATTTAATCTTGATTGTTTGCTTGCAATTTTATCATCATACATTTTTTTATCAACTGCTTTAAAAAAAGCATCGTATTCTTCTTTTGTTTTACCTGTAAAATTGTCATATCCAAATGCCAAAGAAAATTTCGTGTTAAAGCTAGAATTTGCTTTATCTATCATTTCTATTACGCCACTTATTGTATCTTCAATGTCTTCTTTTGTGCATCCAGTTATTAACGAAACAAATTCATCTCCGCCCACACGGAAAGTTTTACCATATTTTTTAAATTTATCATCTAATGATAAATATGAAATTCTTATAGCATTATCGCCTTCCATATGCCCTAGTGCATCATTTATTAGTTTTAAATTATTCATATCTGAAATAACACACCAAACATTTTTATTTGTTTCTTCTTCTTCAAATAAATCTGCTACTTCTTCATGATATGCTTTTGTATTTAATCCGCCAGTTAAAGTATCAGTGAATGAGTATTCTAAAAGCATAGTTTTCATTTTATTAGCAACATTTGCAATTAGCCCTACTTCATCTTCTGTATATAATTCGTCTGGTATTTTTATTTTCATATCACCTGTTTCAGCGATTTTAGACATAGCCATTTCAAGTTTTATCAAGCTACTACTCATATTTTCTGAGAAGAATTTAATGATTAAAACAACAGCTAAAATAGCTATTATATTAATAGTCACCCCTGAAACTAAAATTGCAAGAACTAAATTATCATTCTTTGCAAGTTCATAATTTAAAAGTTCTTCTTCTGCTGCAGAAAAGCTATCTATACTTCCAAAAAAATCATTAGCAATAGGAGTTACAACTTGCAATGCATATAAAGCATCTTCATAATCTCCGCCGCCTATCCATATATCGGCTGAAAGTATCATACTTTCTTTATATTCATTTTTTTCTTCTATTATTCTTTCAAATTCAATTAGTTGATTACCTTCTAAATGCTCAGCGAAAAAATCCATTTTATCATCTAATTCATCAAATGCAATTATATACTCACCATATAATTCATCTTTAACATCTTCATCTACTGCAAATAAAATATCTCTACCTAAAACACGACAGACATACATATTTCTAGTGATCTCACTTAACATTTCTTTATTTCTAACATTCTCGTCGATAATGTTCTCTGAAGATTCATTAACAGCCATAACAGAGAAAAAAGAGAATAAGCTTATAAGCACAACGCTAACTATTATTAAAGATTGTAGTGGAATAAATTTCTTTTGTATAGGCGCATTACTAAGCCATTTTCTAAAATTATTCATTCTTTTCGTTCCTATCTATATTTTAATATGTAATAAATTCGATATTTTTTCGCAAAAAAAGTGAGCAACCAAAAAAATGTTTCTCACACGTAATTTAAAATTATTTTACTATGAAGATTAATATGTAACAATTATACCAAAAAAAGGCCAAAAAGTCAATAAGTGTTACATTTGAATTTACATATTGTTAAAAAACGGTAATCCGTTTTACAACTTTATAATATATTTATGATATAATATAAAAAAAATACGATTGGAGAATTTATATGGCAAATATTTTAATTGCAGAAGATGAAGAATCTATCAATGAATTAATTAAAAAAAATCTATCTATGCTAGGGCATAATATCTTTCAAAGTTTTACTGGAAACGAAACAATGAAAATAATCGAAAATGAAAACTTAGATTTAATTTTATTAGATGTTATGCTTCCTGATATAGATGGATTTTCTATAAAACAAAAACATATAAAAGACACACCAGTAATTTTTGTTACAGCAAAACAATCATTAACTGATCAATTAACAGGACTTTCTATTGGTGCTGATGATTATATAACAAAGCCTTTTGATATTTTAATACTACTCGCAAGAGTTGAGAATATATTAAGAAGAATAAAAAAGAATATAACAGTTTTTACAATTAAAAACTGTGTTGTTGATTTTAGAGCTCGCACTGTTAAATTAAATGATGAATTTTTACAGCTCACATTACAAGAGTTTAATTTACTAGAAGTTTTAATACTAAATAGAAACTTAGCATTATCAAGAGAAAAAATATTAGAACTTGCTTGGGGAATTGATTTTATGGGAGATACTAGAACAGTTGATGTTCATATTCAAAAACTAAGAAAAAAATGCGATTTAGAAAAAGAAATCTCAACTGTTTATAAATATGGATACCGATTAGAATTTTAATAAAAAAATTAGAAACTCTTAGAAAGGATTTTTTCTATAAATGAATACTAAAATGAAAATCAGCTACAAACAAAAGCTATATTTTTCTATACTTTTAGTTTTTTTAATATTTTTTAATGTTGGGATAATGGCTATCGCCACAATTCAAAACACAAAAAATTTAAATATGCAAAAAGAGACACATATACAGCAAAGTAATATTATTATTCAAAAAATAGTTGAGGATATTAATATCGTTATATCTTCACGTCCACAATCTATCCCTTTAATGATGCAAAATGAAGGCGCTTATTTAAAATTCAATAATATTCTTTTTCAAATGCTTGAAAGTGATAATGATATTGTGTTTTCCTCACATACTAGCGTTTTAGAGCAAAATAATTTAACTTCTGATAAAATAATTTCTGAAATAATTGAAATTAACGATAATAAAACTCTTTTAGTTTCAACTCAGTTAAAGCAGGAATATGGCTCATATAAAATAACTTTAGGATATGATATACAGTGGTTTTTTGATGATTGGGATAACACAATTAGCATTATTATAATTTTATCCTTATGTTTTTCTTTTATAATAGCTTTAATTTTATATTTTGCAATCAATAAACTAACAAAACCATTAGAAGAAATTGCTGTTCTTAGCAGTAAATTTGGCGAGGGTGATTTTAGCGTTAGAATAAAAAACACATCTAATGACGAGCTTGGAACAACAGCGAAAAACTTTAACACAATGGCAGATAAACTCTCATTTCAAATTGAAAGTTTGCAAAATATAAATAAAGAAAAACAGCAATTAGTTGATGATATTTCTCACGAAATGCGAACTCCACTAACTGCTATTTCAGGTTATGTTCAGTATATGCAGTCTAGTGTTTTAAGTGAAAAAGAATATTTTGAAACACTAGAAGTTATAAATAAACAAGCTTTAAGAATGCAAGAATTAAGTGAAGGAGTTTTATCGTTTGCAAGCCTTCGTGGAGATAATAATGATGAAATAATTAATTTAGAATCAGTTTTAGAAGATGTATATAATAGTTATATAATTAAAGCTAAAAATCAAAATACGAATTTGAATTTCATTTATAATTTTGATTTTAATATAACAGCAAATAAAGTTTTAATCGAAAGTTTAATTGGAAACTTAATTGATAATTCTTTAAATGCAAATTTCAATATTGAAAATTCTTTTATTAATTTAACTATGAATAAAAATAAAATTATTATAGAGGATAATGGTATTGGAATGGATAAAGAAACAATTAAAAAAATATTCACTCCTTTTTTTAGGGCTGATAAATCAAGAAGCAGAAAAAGTGGTGGCGCTGGGCTTGGCGCTAGTTTGTGCAAAGAAATTGCAGATAAATATAATATAAAAATCTCTTATCAATCAAAACTAAACAATGGAACGACTGTTACTTTAGATTTTACATCTTGATAACAACTTAATTATACTTTTATAATTATCAAAGTATAAAATAAAACTATAGAAAGGTGGTATGAAAAAATGACCAAGAAAAAAACAATATTTTTTACAGTTTTATTAGCTTTCGCCTTAATCATTGGAATTCTCACTTTTTCGGGTGGAATTCAATCTTTTTGGCAGTCAAAAGAAGAAACCGAAAGCACAATCGAAATAACTAATTCCGAAAACGCAGCAAATTTAAATGCAATTAATTATCCTTTTGAAAGCATTGTTAATATGAAAGAAGATACATTTTCTAAAGATTCTTTAATTAATACGATTTACAATGAAGATGAAAACTTTCTTCCTTTGCAAGATGCAGTAAATAAAGTTGGAGAATTTTTAAAACTTAACTATGGCTTTACCGAGGCTCAAACAACAACTGCCTATGCTAATTATATTATGCAATTCGGCCCTAATTCCCCTCAAGTTTTTCATTTTATAACAATAGATAATAACACTTATATGACTATTCTAAATGGATTTACTCATGAAATAATGGATTTTAGGCTTGAAGTTGTAACCACTGTTCCCCAAAATACTCCAACAATCAATGATTATGATACAGATGTTTGGCAAACAGAAGTTTCAGATGAAGAAAAAATCTTAATTGACGAAAAGGTTAAAGAAACTTTAGGTGTATTAGGCTATACACAAACAGTCGCTTCTAGTGAATACGGCAATGAAATCCAAATCCTTGCATATGATATATATGGAGAAAATGTCGATAAGTATGTTTATCGTTATAGAGTTAGCTGTAAATTAAACGATGATTCTATTGTTGAATTCACATTTTTAAAAACTTACAATGATTTAATGCTATCAACTTTTTATGATGTGAGTGCGCATGATAGATTCATTTCTGCTGTTGAAGAATTAAGAATTGTGGAAACAAAAGATAGCCCTAGCGTAAATTTAAAATTAAATGTTGACTATCCTTTTAAAAGCTTCACTGAAATGTCTACTGACTTTTCGCCTTTTTATAATGAAATCGCAGAAAATGTTGTGCAAAACCCTGATGTTAACACATCACTTCAAGATGCTAACAATATGATTGGTGAATTTATATCTTTGCAATATCCTAGTATAACCTTTGAAGATATCACAGCATATATTGATTATATTGCCCATATTGAAGGTAGTACTGATTCTGAACATATTGAATATCGCTCTGACTTTTGGATAGATAACATTAATATAGGTGTTACATCTGTTATAAATCCGATGACTCATGAAATTTTAAGAGTTGATATGTTTTATCTTAATAATGTTTTAGATAATGATATTCTTTTAACTCAGAAAGAAGCCGATAATATCAGCAATACTACTATAGATGAAAAGGTTAAAAATCTAATAAATGAAAACATCGATAAAACTCTTGAATTTTTAGGATATAAAAGCGAAATTATGTCTATTGAATATTCTATCGCTGTTTTAACTCATGATGTGCCACTAGCTAATACTCCATACAGTGTTGCCTACTCTTGCAAAATAATATTAAGTGATGAAACTAATATTGTGATTATTTATACTGGTGGTGAAGACGGGTTAAACGTTAGGCATTTTTATGATAATTCAGCTCACGCAAGATTTTCTTCATAATAAAAAGCACCTGTGATTTTTCCACAGGTGCTTTTTAATCATTTATAAATTATACATTTTTTGTATTATAAAATCATAAACTCTATCTCCAAATATTTTATGCATATAAACAGCTGGTTTTGCCCCATATCCAACTAAGTATCTCGTTTTTGGTTTACTTGCTATCACAGATTTTGCTATGCATTTTGCTATAATTTCAGGCTGTGTTAAATTCCCACCGTACATTTTTCGCATTGATGTCGCAGTTTTTTTACTCATTTCTTTATAGGCGCTGTCTTTTGATGCCTTTTCGAGATTATCGGCTGCAATAAAGCCCCAATCAGTTTTTATTCCGCCTGGCTCAATTACAATAACGTCTATTCCAAATGCCTTTGTTTCCATTCTAAGGCAAGCCGAAAAACCTTCAACTGCATGCTTTGTTGCGTGATACCAAGCACCGAGTGGAGTCCATAATCTGCCTCCCATTGATGATATATTAACGATTTTTCCGTAATTATTATTTCTCATATAAGGTAAAACTAATTGTGTCATTCTAGCAAGCCCAAATATATTAACCTCAACTTGTCTTCTTGCCTCAGCTAAATCAACATCTTCAACTGCCCCAAAAGAGCCATAGCCTGCGTTATTAACTAACACATCTATTCTTCCTTCATTTTTTATTATTTTATTAACGCAATTTATCATTGATTCTTCATTTGTAACATCAAGAGAGATAGTTTTTATTCCTTTTTCTTCGAGCTTTTGCAGTTTATCCTGTCTTCTTGCAGCACCATAAACAATAAAGCCTTTTTCTTTTAAAATTATCGCTGTTTTTTCTCCGATGCCACTAGAAGCACCTGTTATTAAAGCTACCCTATCCATAGAAAAACCTCCTGATTTATATATGTTCATCATAACATATTAATTATCGTTTTACAATTTTTTAAAATATTTATATATTTAATACGTCGTTAGTGTTTTTATTGACTAACTACAATATTATTCTTATAATATAATTATATCTAAACTACTTATTTTATATATGAAAAGAGGAAAAGTTATGCAATACAGCACATTTAAAATCACAAAAGATAAAAAAGAAATTAAACTTTCAAAACTTGGGCTTGGAACTATGAGATTCCCTCGAAAAAATGATGAAATAGACCAAGAGCAAGTTAATGAAATGGTAAAATACGCTTTTGATAATGGTGTTAACTATTTTGATACAGCATATGTTTACACTGGAAGTGAAGTATCTTTAGGAAAAGCTATAAAGCAGTTAAACAGAGAAGATTTTTATATTGCCGATAAAATGCCTTACTGGGGTATTGATAGCGAAGAGTATTTAGAAAAAACTTTTAATGAATCGCTAGACCGCCTACAAACTGATTATATTGATTTTTATTTAATGCACTCTTTGAGTAAATCAGTTATTGGAAAAATGAAAGAATTTAAAGGGATTGAATATGCTCAAAAATTAAAAGCTGAGGGCAAAATAAAATATCTTGGCTTTTCTATTCACGATGATTATGAAACTCTTTTAGAAATTTTGGATTTAGCCGATTGGGATTTTGTTCAAATTCAGTATAACTATTTAGATTTAATGGACGCCCCAGGGCAAAAAGGATATGATGAGCTTGTTAAAAGAAATATTCCTATAATTATAATGGAACCTTTAAAAGGTGGTATTCTTTCTGATTTACCTGATAAACTAGCGGCTCCTTATAAAGAATTAGGTGGTTCTAATGTTAGCTATGCATTTAGATGGCTTGCCGAGCAAAAGAATATAGAAGTTATCCTATCTGGTATGAGTAATTTAGAGCAGTTAAAAGAAAATATCGAAATTTTCTCTAATTTATCTCCTTTAAATAAAGAAGAACATAAGGCAATCGAAGAAGTTAAAGAAAATATTTTAAAATATCAAAAAGTTCCTTGTACTGGTTGCGCTTATTGTATGCCTTGCCCTGTAGGAGTTAAAATCCCTAGTGTATTTAAAGCATGGAACACAAAAGCAATGCAAGAATTTAGTGATGGCTGGGTTTCTGGTGGGGTTATAGATTATGATTCAGCGGCAAGTTGCGTAGATTGTAAAGTCTGTATGGAGCATTGTCCTCAAAGAATTGATATCCCTAAAAAACTCTTAGAATTAGTTAGTGAAAAACAATAAAATAATTATTAAAAATCTAATTTTTTTAAATTAGATTTTTTTTGCAATAAAATAGATAGTTTGTGCATTAATATAGTGAAAGACAAAAAATTATTAAATTTTTAGAATAAAGAGGACACTATTATGACAAAACAAAAAAAATTGCTATCAGCCCTTATAGTATTATTATCCTTTGCAGCTGTAATCCTATTTACAACTTATTTTAATTCACCTAGCGTTTCATCTGTTATTGGAATTGATGTAAACCCTAGTATTGAAATTAATCTTGATAAAGATGATAAGGTTATCAGCGTTACCACTTTAAATGAAGATGGTGAAAAAGTTTTAGGAGATATGGATTTAGCTGGCACAAATTTAGATGTTGCTATTAATGCCTTAGTTGGCTCTTTAATGCAAAACGGATACTTAACTGATCAAACAAACTCAGTTTTAATTAATGTTGAAAGTGAAAATGATGATAAAGAGGATTTATTAAATAAAACAGTTTCAACTAATATCCAAAACGCAATAACTGCACAAGGTTTAGAAGTTGCCGTTATAAACAGCGAACTAGACGATTTAAGTAAAGAAGAAGCAGAAAAAATAGCTCAAGAAAACGACATTTCAAATGGTAAAGCAAATTTAATTAACTCTTTACTAAAATTAAACCCAAACTATTCAGAGGAAGAATTATCAGCTCTTAATATAACTCAATTAACTCTTCTTTTAGATGAATCTGATGATATTAAAGTTGAAGGCGTTGTAAGCACTAAAGATTATATAACAACTGAAAATGCGCTTGAAATTGCTAAAACTCACGCAGGTGTTTTAACTACTACCAATGAAGAATTTGATTTTGATTTTGAAAATGGAAAATTTATATACGAAGTTGAATTTACAGCTGATTTTATTGAATATGAATATGATATAGATGCTGTAACTGGCGAAGTTTTAAATTATAAAAACGAAACTGATGATGATATAAATGAAAATACAAACACTCCTGCACAAGCTACTATAACTAAAGAAAAAGCTCTTGAAACAGCTTTAAATCACGCAGGCGTTACTGATTATGTTTTAGAAAAAAATGAACTTGATAATGATGATGGTGTTCTATCTTACGAAATAGAATTTAAATCTGGGACTACTGAATTTGAATATGATATAAATGCAGTTGATGGAAGTGTTATTTCTTTTGAAAAAGATTTAGACGATGATTTAGACGATATGTACGATGACGATTTTGATGATGATAAAAATGAAAATACAAACACTCCTGCACAAACTACTATTACTAAAGAAAAAGCTCTTGAAATTGCTTTAAATCACGCAGGCGTTACTGATTATGTTTTAGAAAAAAATGAACTTGATAATGATGATGGCATTTTATCTTATGAAATAGAATTTAAATCTGGGACTACTGAATTTGAATATGATATAAATGCAGTTAATGGAAGTGTTATTTCTTTTGAAAAAGATTTAGACGATGATTTAAATGATGTATACGATGACGATTTTGATGATGATAAAGATGATAAACCTGTAACTAACACAGGATTTATTTCTCAAACTAATGCTATAGAAATAGCTAAAAGTCATGCAGGTGTAAGCGATGTTTATGAATTAAAAGCTGAACTTGATAATGATGATGGCGTTTCATTATATGAAATTGAATTTAAATCTGGAAACACTGAATATGAATATGACATTGATGCTGCATTTGGCGCAATAATCACTTTTGAACACGACATAGATGATTAATCATTTCCTCCTTTTTATAAAATAAAAAAACAAAGACGATTATTAAATCGTCTTTGTTTTTATTAAAATATAAGA
>CAYJGG010000067.1:0-9610 GCA_964369915.1 uncultured Oscillospiraceae bacterium
TGTTTACGAGCCAAAAATGCTTCGTTTCTTCACTTCAAGATTTGAGCATGTATAATAAAAGATTTTTCTTGATTGCAAGGCAGTATTTATGCAATACTCGCTAATAAAAAGAAAGTCAAAGTTAATATTATCAATAAGATAATATTAATAGCAAAATAAATAAAAATTAACTCTAAAAATTACTCACAGGACTACACAAAAATAATTCTGTGAGTAATTTTATAAAAAGAGCATTTCACCAAATACACACATATGCACTACAACATTGCAAACTCTAGCGAAAATTCTTTTGAGAAATAAACTTTAATTATTTTAAGATTTAAAATTAGAAAGGTAGGTCTTTAAAATGGAAAAGCAAAAAACGGATATGCAATCAAAAGCGCCAGAAAATGGACAGTTTAAGAGTAAACTCGGCTTTATTCTAGCTTGTGTAGGCTCAGCAGTAGGTATGGCAAATGTATGGGGGTTCCCTGCAAAACTCGGCTCTAACGGGGGCGGTGCCTTCCTTATAGCTTATTTAATCTTTATTGTGTTATTCGCACACGTTGGTCTATCAGCTGAATACGCAATAGGCCGTTTAGCAAAAACAGGTACACTTGGATCATATGAATATGCATTCAAAACAAAAAATGTAAAAGGTGGCTCACTTGTTGGATGGCTACCACTAGCAGGAAGTATGTTTATTGCAATAGGTTATGCAGTAATTATTTCTTATATTTTAAAAGCTCTAACAGATACAGCAACTGGACATATTATGACAGTTGATACAGGAGCTTGGTTTGAGTCATTTGCTTTAACTGAGTATTCTGTTATACCGTATCATGTTATTATAGTTATAGTAACATTAGCAACATTATTCCTTGGCGCAGAAACAATAGAAAAAACAAACAAAATTATGATGCCTTTATTCTTTATAATTTTCGTTATTCTAGCAGTTCGTGTAGCAATGCTACCTGGCGCATTTGACGGATATGTATTTATGTTCACACCTCGTTGGGAATTCTTAGGAGATCCAATGGTATGGGTATGGGCAATGGGTCAAGCATTCTTCTCATTATCCATCACCGGTAGTGGTATGATAGTTTATGGCGCATATCTAAGTAATAAAGAAGACATCGTTGGCGTGGCACATCAAACAGCTCTATTTGATACTTTAGCGGCTATAATCGCAGCTTTAGTTATCATCCCAGCTTGTTTTGCTTACGGACTAGACGTTGGTGCAGGTCCTAGCTTACTATTCGTAACTATGCCTGAAATTTTAAGAGATATTCCATTTGGTCAAATGTTTGCATTAATTCTTTATATAGCTATGGTTTTCGCAGGTATTTCTTCACTACAAAACATGTTTGAAGCAGTTGGCGAATCTGTGCTAAATAAATTCCCAAAAATCAATCGTAAAACAGTGCTTGCACTTCTTGCAGTAATCTGCTTAGTGATTGGTATAAATATGCAAGCTATCTATCAATGGGGCCCTTGGATGGATATGGTTTCTATCTACATAATCCCAATCGGCGCAACTTTAGGTGCTATTTCATGGTTCTGGATAATGGACAAAAAAGTTTTACTAGATGCTGTAAACTTAGGCTTACCAGAAGGCAAGAAAAAACATGGCGATACATGGCATAACATAGGTAAATATATATATGTTCCTTGTGCAGCTATACTTTGTATCGTAGCGCTAGTATTCGGTATTGCGTTCTAAAATTTAATTTAAGTGTGTTAAAAGAGAAGGTTAAAGTTTGAAAACAAATTTTCAAACTACAAGTTTTGTGCCTTATGTTATAAAGTTTACAGATTAAAACTAGTGGCAAAAAGGCACAAAGCTTTAAGAAAGGAAAGGTCATATTTATGATAAAACTATCAAAAGAAGCAAATAGATTTATATTAATAACTCTACTGCTAGGATATCTTTCATTTGGATTTCTACTTACTCAAGCTGCAAATTTTAATGAAATTATAGATAATCCACTGTATTTAATAATACTACTATTCGGGCTAGTATCTCCATTTATTTCAGCGGTAATAACTAAGATAACCGTTAGTTATATGGACTTTAATGAAATAATAAAAGAAATAGTAACTATTAAAAACAAAAGTATGATTTATCTTGTAGTAACTTTACTTTTTATGCACTATTTAGCAGCAATAGTATTAGGTTTTGTGGGAGCATACGGCGATTTAGTAAGTTTAATAACTATTATCCCAGCGATGATTATAATATTCGGGCTTTCTGAGTATGGCTGGAGAAGCATACTTTTTACCGAAGTTAGAAAAGAAATGGGATTTTATAAAAGTAATGTAGTTATAGGATTATTTATGGCTGTTTTCTTAATCCCACTAGTATTTATTCCAGGATTTGTTGTTGGTGCAAATGTGTTTATACCATTTTCCGCTTATTTAATTGGTATGAGTTTACTATCCACGACAGTGTATATGCAAACTAAATCAATATCGCTTTCAATGATTTTTGTGGGTTTATTTGTAGCCGCATCAACAGTTGTAAGCATAGAAGTTGGAAATGCGTTATTAGTTATGTTTGTAGTGGATTTAGTTATTGCAATAGCATATAATGCTAAAGCTTTAAATAAAACGCCACAAACTATAAAAGCTGATTAATTATAGTTATTAATATAAAAACTACGTCTTTTAGGCGTAGTTTTTTTATGTTATTTACAGTTGCTTTTATAAGAATAATAGTGTTATAATTAAATTGATTTTGCAAGAATTTTACAATAAAAATCTCGAAATTTTTACAAAGCAAAAGTATAATTAAGATTATGAACGCATTTGCAAAAAAATAAAAGGAGTAGCATGAAATACACACATATATTTTTTGATTTAGGCCTTACTTTAGTTAAATTAAAACGTGCCCAGAGATACAAAGAAGTTTTAAGTTTTTTTAAAGTTGAAAAAGGGGAAGATGAGATAGAAAAAGCTTATCACTATGCAGATAAACTTTTTATGAGAGAATACATAGGTGTTTTAGGAAAAAATCCAGAAACTTTTATGCCGTGGTATCTAGGTGTTGTGAATTATAGACTTGGAATAAAACTTGATTTAATAGAAGTTTATAATAAAAATGTTGAAGTAGCAAAAAAATACAAACTAGGGTGGGAATGTTTTGAACATACTATTAATACATTAAAAACTTTAAAGGAAAAAGGATATAAATTAGGGCTTATTTCAAATTGGAATAACACATGTAGAAATGTTTTAGACGAAAATGGAATTAGTGAATATTTAGATTATATTTTTATATCCGAGGAAATAGGGGTAGAAAAACCAAACCCTGATATATTTTATAAGGCATTTGAAATTGCGAATGTGAAGCCAGAAAATGCTTTGTATATAGGGGATAATTACTACGATGATGTAGTAGGCTGTAAAAAGGTTGGTATGGATTGTTTATTAATTAATCCTTACGATAAATTTGGAATTGAAGAAATTGATTATGAATTTATAATTAATGATTCAAGCAAAGTGTTAGAATTTTTAGAAAATTAATTTGGAAATTTGCAAGGAGAAGGAAAATGAAAAAACTTAAAGGAATTATCTCAGCGATATTAATCGGCGCAATTTTAGTTGGATGCAGTGCATCTAGCGATGAGGAAACACAAATTATAGATGAGGTGCAAGAAATAGTTGTAACAATGCCCTCAGAAATCGACAGCCTTGATCCAATGAATTCAGCAGCAACAGACACTTCAGCTATACTAAGAAATATTTTTGATAGCTTAATTGCTTATGATACACAAGGAAATATGATTGAAAATATCGCATATTTGCCTGAAATTAGCGAAGATGGACTAACTTACACATTCACTATAAAAGAAGGAATAACTTTTCACAATGGCGAAAGTTTAACTTCAAAAGATGTTTTGTATTCTTACGGTAGATACACAGGCTTAGATGGACAAGATGCAATTTCATCAACTCTGCAAACAGCTATTAAAAGTATAGAAGCTCCAGATGATTACACAATTATTATGCAGTTAAATGCAGTTGATGCAGCTTTTTTAACAAAATGCACTCATTACATTGTTCAAGATGGGTATATGGATAATGCAACTCATCCAATAGGAACAGGCCCGTATAAATTTGTGTCTTACACTCAAGGGGAAAGTTTGAGCCTTGAAATAAACGAAAACTATTCAACTAATAGCGATAAAACTCCAACTATTGATAAAATCGAAGTTAAAATAATGACTGATTCTAATGCATCATTAATGGCATTACTTGCAGGCACGATTGATAAAACAACGATAGTTGCACAAAATATCGATCAACTTTCAGAAGATTTTACAGTTTTAAATCATCCTCAAAATATGGTTCAAGTTTTTGCTTTAAATAATGAAGTTCAAGGTCTTGATGATGTAAGAGTTAGAAGTGCTATAAATTTAGCTATAAACAAACAAGAGATTATTGATTTTACAATGGGTGGCTATGGAACACAGGTTGAAACATTTTTAAGCCCGGCAATGGGAATGTATTACAATACAGAAATCCCAGCACACACTCAAAATATAGAAGAGGCAAAAGCTCTTTTAATTGAAGCAGGATACGAAGATGGATTTACTTTTACAGTGAAAGTGCCTTCAAATTATCAAGTCCATGTTGATACAGCCCAAGTTATCAAAGATCAATTAGCTAAGGCAAATATCACAATGGAAATAGAATTAATCGAATGGGCTACATGGCTATCAGATGTTTACACAGATAGAGATTACGAAGCTACAATCGTTGGACACACTGGTAAACTAGATCCTCAAGACTTTTTAAATCGTTTTGATAGCACATATGCAAGAAACTACTTTAATTTTTCAAACGAAAGATATGATGAATTAATAAAACTTGCAGCGTCTACAACAAATGATGAAGAAAGAATTGCATACTATAATGAATGCCAACAAATATTAGTAGACGAAGTTGCAGCGGTTTATATCCAAGATCCAAATGCAATTATGGCTGTTAATAAAAGATTACAAGGTGTAGAAGTTTATCCAGTTTCATTCCAAGATTTTGCTAGCCTTTATATAGCTGAATAATTAAGAGGTAATAAATTTGAAATATATATTTCAAAAAGTGATAAGTGTTGCTATAACTTTAGTTATAGTTTCACTTTTAACTTTTCTAGCGTTTTCTATATTAGGTGGAGATCCAATACAAATTATTTTAGGTGTAGATGCAGATCCACTTCAAGTTGAGGCAATGAGAAAACAATTAGGGCTAGATCAGCCCTTGCATATCCAATACCTTAATTGGATAACAGGGCTTTTAAAAGGTGATTTAGGCATATCTTATAGATATCAAATTCCAGTAACTGAATTAATTGCAAATAGAATACCAATAACTTTTAGCATTGCTATTGTTTCATTTATTTTAACATTATGTATTGTTATGCCAGTTGGATTATTTTTAGCGTTAAATCACGATAAAAAATCAACTATTTTGTTTTCTGGAATATCTCAACTTGGCGTATCTCTGCCAACATTTTGGCTTGGAATAATATTGATTTTAATATTTTCAATAACATTTAGAATACTACCCCCAGGGGATTTTTCTCCGATAGAAGAAGGCTTTTTTGAGTGGCTAAAGTATTTAATTTTGCCTTGCAGTGCTATTGCAATAGGAACATCTGCCGTTGTTATTAGATATTTAAAAAATTCTCTTTTAGATCAATCGATGATGGACTATGTTAGAACAGCAAAAAGTAAAGGACTTACAAAAAATAAAACTATGTATAAACATATACTAAAAAATGCACTTTTACCTGTTATTACAATACTTGGTATGGTGGTAGTTGATGTTTTAGGTGGTAGTGTTTTAATAGAAAATGTTTTTAATATGCCAGGGATAGGAAATTTAATAGTTAGCAGTGTCAGTTCAAGAGATTTGCCCGTTATTCAGTCGTTAGTTTTTTATTTATCTGTTATAGTGGTTATTTCGAATTTAGTGGTTGATTTAATATATCGATTTGTTGATCCAAGGATAAGGGTAAAGTAGTTTATGAAAAAATATTTTAAAAGTATAAATTTTACAATTGGATTTATCTTAGTGTCAAGTTTAGTTATGTTATTAGTGCTTAGCTTTTTTTATATGCCTTATGATCCTTTAATGATGAACCAATCGGCAACTTTTAAAACTCCATCTAGCGAATACTTCCTTGGAACAGATAATTTTGGAAGAGATATTTTTAGTAGGGTTTTAGAAGGCTCAAAAGTGACATTTTTAGTTGGCAGTTTAGCTGTTAGCATAGGGTTTTTCTTAGGAGTTACACTAGGGGCACTCGCAGGATACTATGGCGGAATAATTGATGATTTAATTATGAGAGTTATCAGTGTTTTAATGGCTTTTCCAGGGATAATTTTAGCACTTGTTTTCATAACTGTTTTTGGAAGTAGCACTGTTATAATTTCAGTGGCACTTGGGATACTAGCTATTCCAAGATTTTGCAGAATAACAAGAAGTGGATTTTTGCAAGCAAAAGAAATGGAATATATAAAAGCTGCAAGATGCAGAGGTAATTCAGATTTTAGAATTATGCTTATTCATATAATGCCAAATATAACTTCTTCATTAATAGTTACAACGGTTTTAAGTTTTTCAAGTGCAGTTTTAGCAGAGGCAGGCCTTAGCTATCTTGGACTTGGAATACCTCCACCAT
The DNA here is from genome assembly GCA_964369915.1 of uncultured Oscillospiraceae bacterium. GTDB lineage: Bacteria > Bacillota > Clostridia > Oscillospirales > Ruminococcaceae > RGIG3102. The sequence continues at coordinate 6,665 of CAYJGG010000067.1, forward strand.
ACCCAAGCTGGGGTAAAATGATATATGAATCTCAAGCATTTTTTTTAACAAATCCGTGGTATGCAATTGTGCCAGGGGTGTTAATAACTATTTTAGTGCTAGGACTTAATATGCTTGGTGATGGGCTTCAAGATATCTACGAGGGAAGAATTGATGAATAATATTTTAAAAGTTAATAATCTAAATGTGGATATTAAAAAAGGTAAAAAATCTTTTCCAGCTCTAGTTGATGTAAACTTTGAAGTAAATGAAGGCGAAATAGTTGGAATTATTGGAGAATCTGGCTGTGGAAAAAGTTTAACTGCTTATTCCATTACTTCCCTTTTGCCAAAAGCGGGAAAAGTTGTTGGCGGAGAAATAATTTTAAATGGAAATAGAATTGATAATTTAAATGATAAAGAACTTTGCAAAATTCGTGGAAACGAAGTTGCAATGATTTTTCAAGAGCCAATGACTTCGCTAAACCCTTTAATGAAAGTTGGAAAACAAATAGAAGAAAGCTATTTAATTCATAATAAATATGCAAAAGATTCAAAAGAAAAAGTTTTAGAAATAATGCATAACGTTGGACTATCAAGACCAGAAAAATTATATAATGATTATCCTCATCAGCTTTCAGGAGGAATGAAACAAAGGATTGTTATTGCGCTAGCTTTAATTAATAAACCAAATTTATTAATAGCAGATGAGCCAACAACTGCCCTTGATGTAACTATCCAAAATCAGATATTAAATCTATTAAAAAAATTAAATAAAAATTCTAATGTATCGATAATATTCATATCTCACGATATTGGAGTAATAAAAGAAATCTCTAAAAAAATGATTGTTATGTATGCTGGGAAAATCGTTGAAATGGGAGATACAAAAGAAATTTTAAAAAGGCCAAAACATCCATACACAAAAGGGCTTTTAAAATCTATGCCTCATAAAAGTATGAAAGGCAAAGAACTTAACACAATTAAAGGCGTTGTGGAAGCACTTGAGAATAGAGATAATATAGGATGTAGTTTTATTAAAAGATGTCCTTATAAAACACAGGAGTGTAAAAAAGATATATCTTTAATCGATTATAATAATATTAAAGTAGCCTGTGTTAGACTAAAGGAGATTGAAAATGAATAAATCTATTATGTCTGTAAAAAATGCAGTCAAATCTTTTAGTGTTAATGGCAATAAAAAAGAGAAAATCTTGGCTGTAAATGATGTAAGTTTTGAAATTTTTGAAGGCGAAGTGCTTGGTGTTGTTGGAGAGTCCGGCTGTGGAAAATCAACGCTTGGAAATGCTTTAGCCGATTTAATTTCTTTAACGAGTGGCGAAATTAATTATCATTTACAAACTGATAAAAAATTAAAACGCAAAGAAATTCAAATGATTTTTCAAGATCCATATGCCTCTTTAAATCCAAAAAAGAAAATAGGCTGGCTTTTAGAAGAACCTCTTGTTATTCACACAAAACTAAATAAAAAAGAGCGTTTGGAAAAGGTTGAAAAGATGCTAGAAATAGTAGGGCTTGATACAGCTTATAAAGACTCTTTCCCAAAAGATTTAAGTGGAGGACAAAGACAACGCGTTAGCATTGCAATAGCTTTAATGCTAGAACCAAAGTTAATTATTGCTGATGAAGTTGTTTCTGCTTTAGATATTTCTATTGAGGCTCAAATTCTAAATTTAATGAGAGAATTACAAGAAAAACATAAATTAACATATGTTTTTATTTCACATGATTTAAATGTTGTTTATTATTTAAGTAATAGAATAGCTGTTATGTATTTAGGGAAAATCGTTGAAATTGGCGATGTGAAAGAGGTGTATGATAATCCCCATCACCCATACACAAAAGCCTTATTATCATCTATTCCAAGTCTTGAAGATGAAAAAGAAGAAAGAATAGAGTTAGAAGGAGAAGTGCCAAATCCTATAAACCCTCCGTCTGGCTGTGCTTTTCATCCAAGATGCAGTATAGCAAGCAATATTTGTAAAAAAGAATGTCCAAGTTTAAGAAAAATAAATGATAAAAAAGAGGTTGCTTGCCACAATGTTTAAAATAAGTGATTGAAAGGAATAATTTATGCGTGTAGGATTAATTGCAGATATCCATATAAATATAAATTTAGAATATGATTTAGTGAAACTATTAAATGATAGCATAAAAGAAAATAATATCGATGTTTTAATAATTGCTGGAGATATTTCAAATAGCTATAATGATACGATAAATTTTATCGATGATTTAATTGAAAAAACTAAAATTTCTGTTTATTTTGTTCCTGGAAATCATGATATGTGGAGCGAAGAAAAAAACACCTTAGAAATTTATAAAAACTATTCAAATCACCCAGCTTGTCTAATAAATAAGATAATTAATCTAAGTGATAAAACAAGTTTAGTTGGAGATATTGGTTGGTATGATTATAGTTTTGGGAATAAAAAATTTAGCGATGATGAATTTAACACAAAACAATATGCCCAAAAAACTTGGCAAGATAGCTTAAATACTAACTGGGAAATGAGCGATAAACAAGTGGCTAAATTATGCTATGATAATTTAGAAAACAGCCTTAAAAAAATAGAGAATAAAGATATTATTCTAGCTACTCATTTTTTAAGTCATGAAAAATTTTTAGTTCCAGAAGCGAGAGAGCCTTGGGAGTTTTTTAATGCATTTTTAGGTAGTAGTTTTTATAAAGATTTACTATTTAAATATAATGTTAAATATGCTGTTATGGGGCATGTTCATTTCCGAAAACAAATAAAAGAAAATAACACAAGCTTTATTTGTCCTTGTTTAAATTATTCAAAAGAATGGCAAAACGGCGATGTAAAAAAGGAAATTGCTTCGGCTTTAAATATAATAGAAATACAATAAATAAAAATAAAACAAGCTGAATATAAGCAGATACCTATAAAGAACAAATACCGATTTTCATAAGAAAATCGGTATT
>CAYJGG010000068.1:0-9367 GCA_964369915.1 uncultured Oscillospiraceae bacterium
TGTTTTTTTATTATATAATTATTTTAGCGTTTTAATAAAAACGTCATTTTTATTATCAGCATAGATGTAAGGCTCTTTTATGTATCCTAGTTTTTCATAAAATCCAGCAGCGGTATCGGTTGTAAGAATAGATTTAAACACATCTTTAGATATAAAGTATTCTTCTGCAAGTTTTAGTAAATCTTTGCCATAATTAAGTCCTCGATATTCGCTTGCAATAAAAAATTCGCTTATTAAGCCAAAGGGATATTTAAAAAACCAATTAGATAACTCAATGCATTTAAATTGAATAAAGCCTACAACTTCATTTTCATCGCTTAATCTAATATAAGCAAAATTATCTTTGTCTTCGTTCATATGCATAAATAATTTATCCCAATCTTTCACAGGGATGTTTAGTTCATCAAAATAAATTTTAAATGCCTTTTTAAAATGTTCATCATTAAAGTCTGATATTAATATATCTTTCATATAAATCCTCCGTTTTAGAAGGGCTTAAAATATAGGCATCCTTCCAATAATTGTTAGTAATCTTAATGTAGTTTTCATATCACATCACACTCCTTTAATTTAAAATATCTATATAAACACAGGACAAGCTGTGGAATTATTGTTTAGCCAAAAAAGAATTAACGCTAATTAAATCAACATCACTAGATAAAAATCCTTCTTTAATTGGCTCAATTTTACTATAATCAGTTGATAAATATTTTTTATTATCATCAGCAAAAACAGTTAATACAACAGAGTTTTCACCTAGTTTATTATAAGCTTTAATTGCTCCTAAAAAATTAGTTCCAGAAGAAATTCCAACGCCAAGCCCTAAAATTTTAGATAATTTTTGAGCCATTATAATTGAATCACCATCATCAACTGAAATAACCTCATCAATTTTATCCATATCCATTATATCAGGCACAAAATCATCAGAAATTCCTTGGATTCTATGCTTTCCAACTTTATATCCTGTTGAAAGAGTTGGAGAATTTGAAGGCTCTATTGGGTAAACTTTAGACTTATATTTTTCTTTAAAATAATTACCCATACCCATAATAGTCCCACCAGTGCCAACTCCTGCAACAACAGCGTCAGCCTTTAAGCCTAAAGATAAAAGTTGTGTATCGGCTTCAGGTGCGGTAGTTTTATAGTGAGCCATTACATTATCATTATTAGCAAATTGCCTAGGTAAAAAGACACCAGTTTCGCTTTTAAACTCTTCACTTGTTTTTATGCAACCTAAAAATCCACCATTTTCCTTAGAAATTAAACGAACAGTTGCATTATAGCTATGCATTAATTTTATTCTTTCACTACTCATCCAATCTGGCATATGAATAATAACTTTGTGATTTAAAAGTGTTCCTAAAGCGCAAAAAGAAATGCCCATATTTCCGCTAGTAGCTTCAACTATAACGTTTTCAGGCTGAATTTTATTTTCTTCATAAGCCGTTTTTAAAATATTAAAAGCAACTCTATCTTTAATACTTCCAGTTAGATTATAATATTCTGCTTTTACATAAATTTTCATTGGGTTATTTTTATATAGTAAAGATATTTCAAGTAGTGGAGTATTGCCAATTAAATTTGAAACTTCATTTAATTTTTTAATTTGCTTATTCATATTATTATCCTCTTATATTTAGAAACCTATTTGTAATAGTATATCATAACACATGTGTAAATTCAATTAAGTAAATGTGAATATATTTTAATGTTTTGATTATTTCAAATTAAAATAAGGCTATAACTTTATAAAAAAATAAATGTTAAAACTTTATGAAAACACTTGACTAACCCCGTTAGCTATGTTAGAATACAAAACATATTGAAAAAGCTAACATAGTTAGTTAATAACTCAGTTAGCTAAATTGAAAGGAGTAAAAAATGGCAACGAAGGAAGAAGTGTATTCAGTATTAAAATTAATGCATATTCATAGACCGCAAAGAATACTTGAAGAAATCAGCAAGCAAAGAATAGGATATATGGCAGTTTTAATGTTTTTATCAGAAGTGAAAAAAGAAGTTAATTCTGTTGATATTAGTAAAGCTTTAGAAATTAGTTCGGCGCGAATGGCTGTTTTATTAAAAAAATTAGAGCAGAAAAATTTAATTCAAAAAAAACATTCTAAAATAGATGCTAGAGCAATAATAATAGAAATTACTAATGAGGGCGAAAAAATTGTTGCGGAGGCTAAAGATAATCTATTTAATGTAACTCAAAAGCTAATAGATGAAATCGGCTTAGATGAACTTAAAAATGTATTTGAGAATTTGAATAAAATAAATACAATATTACACGAGAATAGACCGGAAAAAATGGAGGAACACAATGTTTAAATTATTAAAAAATCTATCTGCAAAGGATTATATGTTAGTAGTGGTTGCAATAGCACTAATTTGCATGCAGGTATCACTAGACTTATCATTACCAGACTACATGTCTGAAATTACTATGCTAGTGCAAACAGAAGGAAGCCAAATGAGTGATATATATTCAGCTGGTTTTAACATGATGCTATGTGCTTTAGGAAGTTTAGCACTTTCTATTACAGTAGCTGTTATTTCAGCGAAAATTGCTTCAAACTTCTCTTTTGTAACTAGATCAAAAATGTTTAAAAAAGTTATGAACTTTTCAATGAGAGAAGTTAATTCTTTTTCAACATCAAGTTTAATTACAAGAACAACAAATGATATAACTCAAGTTCAAATGTTTATAGTTATGGGTATGCAAATGCTAATAAAAGCACCTATCACAGCTGTTTGGGCTATTATGAAAATTGCAGATAAAAATGATTCTTGGACAATAGTTACAGGGGTTGCTTTATTAGTTTTACTAAGTATTGTTTCAGTTTGTTTATCTTTAGCTATTCCAAGATTTAGAAAAATTCAAGTTTTAATTGATAATATCAATAGAGTTGCAAAAGAAAATTTAGATGGTATTAATGTTGTTAGAGCTTATAATGCAGAAGAATATCAAAGCGAAAAATTTGAAAAAGCAAATGATGATTTAACAAAAACTAATATATTTACATCACGTACAATGTCGTTTTTAATGCCTAGTATTCAAATGGTAAGTAACGGTTTAGTTTTAGGTGTTTACCTGGTTGGTGCTAGTTTAATAAATGAAGCAATGGGTATGGATAAAATGGTGCTGTTTTCAGATATGGTAGTGTTTTCATCATATGCAATGCAGGTAATCATGTCGTTTATGATGCTGGTTATGGTGTTTATGCTATTGCCAAGGGCAAGTGTTGCAGCAAGACGTATAAACGAAGTTGTAGGAACTAAAAACACAGTAGTACAAGGTGATGAAACTGACGGTCTAGAAAATAAAAAAGGTGAAATTGAATTTAGAAATGTAAGTTTTAAATATCCAGAGGCTGAAGATTATGTATTGAAAAATATTAGTTTTACTGCAAACCAAGGCGAAACAGTTGCGTTTATCGGTTCAACGGGTTGTGGTAAAAGTACAGTTATTAATTTAGTGCCACGTTTTTATGATGCAACAGAGGGTGAAGTTTTAGTTAATGGTGTTAATGTTAAAAACTACACTAAAAATGCTTTAAACTCTTTAATTGGATATGTTTCACAGCGTTCAATTTTATTCACTGGAACTATAAAATCAAATATAATTTTTGGCGATAGTGAAAATGCAATTAAAAATCAAGATTTCTTAGAAGAATCAGTTGATATAGCACAGGCTTCAGAATTTGTAACTAATTTAGATAATAAATATGAATCACATGTTGCTCAAGGAGGAAGAAACTTCTCAGGCGGACAAAAACAAAGAATTTCAATTGCAAGAGCGATTTATAGAGATCCTGAAATATTTATATTCGACGACTCGTTTAGCGCTCTTGACTATAAAACCGACCGTAAACTTCGTGAAACTTTAAATGAAGAATGTGGCGATTCAACAATGCTAATAGTAGGGCAAAGAATAGGAACAATAAAAGATGCAGATAAAATTATTGTTCTTGAAGATGGCGAAATTGTGGGTATGGGAACACATAGATATTTATTAGAAGAATGCGAAGTATATAAACAAATTGCCTTATCTCAATTATCAGAGGAGGAGTTAAAAAATGGCTAAAAATGATTATGAAATAGGCTCAAATGATAAAAATCAAAGAGCTAATAGAGGCCCAGGTGGTGGCAGAGGTCCAGGTGGCGGAATGGGCGGTGGCGAAAAAGCAAAAGACATGAAAGCTGTTTTGAAAAAATTATTTTCATATATTAGAAAACGTAGAGTTTTTATGATGATAGCTATTTGCTTTGCTATGCTAGGCTCAATATTTACACTAACAGGACCTGGCAGGTTAACAGAATTAACAGATGAAATTATGCTAGGAATTCAAAATTCTATGATGGGCACTGGCGCAATGGATATGGACACTATATATGGTATAGGCATTGGCCTTGCAATAGTGTATGGGATAAGCTATATTTTATCAACATCTCAAGGCGTAATGATTTCAACAATTATGCAAACAACAGCAAAAGAATTACGTAGTGATATTGCAAATAAAATAAATTATCTTCCAATGAGTTATTTTTCTAAAAACTCAAAAGGTGATGTTTTATCAAGAGTTACAAACGATGTTGATACAATAGGGCAAACATTATCTCAATCTATGGGAACATTTATATCAGCAGTAACGTTATTAGTTGGCTCTGTTTTTATGATGGCGATAACAAATATAACTCTAACTATAACTGCAATTTTATCAACAATAGTTGGTTTTGTTTTTATGATGGTAGTTATGAAAACATCTCAAAAATACTTTAAAAATCAACAAAAACATTTAGGTGCTATAAATGGGCATATTGAAGAAATGTATGCAGGGCACACAGTTATTAAAGCTTATAATGGCGAAGAAAAAGCGATAAAAATATTTGATGATATAAATGAAGATTTAAGACATAGCGCTTTTAGAGCCCAAGCTTTATCAGGTTTAATGATGCCAACAATGACTTTCATTGGAAACTTTGGCTATGTGTGTGTATGTATAGTTGGTGCATTATTAGCATTAAATGGCAGTATCACTTTTGGTGTTATAGTTGCGTTTATGGTGTATATTAGATTATTCACACAACCTTTAGGACAAATAGCTCAAGCTATGCAAAATCTTCAATCAGGAACTGCTGCGGCTGAACGTGTGTTTGAATTTTTAGAAGAAACAGCAATGAGTGATGAATCACACAAAACTAAAAATTTAGACAATGCAAAGGGAAGCGTTGAATTTAAAAATGTTCGCTTTGGATATGATGAAGACAAAATTATTATCAATGATTTTAGTGCAGTTGCAAAAGACGGACAAAAAATTGCGATAGTAGGACCAACTGGTGCTGGTAAAACAACAATGGTTAACTTACTAATGCGTTTTTATGAAGTGAATTCTGGAGATATTTTAATAGATGGCGTTTCTATAAAAGATGTTAAAAGAGAAGATGTTCACTCAAAATTTAGTATGGTACTACAAGATACTTGGGTGTTTGAAGGAACACTTCGTGAAAATCTAATTTATGCAACTGAAAATGTTTCACAAGAGCAGCTTGAAAGCGCAACAAAGGCTGTTGGACTACATCATTTTGTTAAAACTTTAGAAAATGGTTATGACACTGTTTTAAATGATAAATTAGAGCTTTCACAAGGACAAAGACAGCAAATCACTATTGCAAGAGCAATGATTGCAGATAAACCGATGCTTATTTTAGATGAAGCTACTTCATCAATAGATACAAGAACAGAACTTCAAATCCAAAAAGCTATGGACCAATTAATGCAAAATAGAACTTCTTTTGTTATCGCTCACAGACTTTCAACTATTAAAAACTCAGATTTAATTTTAGTTATGAAAGATGGCGATGTTATAGAAACAGGAAACCACGAAGAACTATTATTAAAAGGTGGCTTTTATGCTGAATTATATAATTCTCAATTTGAAAGTGCATAAATAAACTGTTTAAATAAATAAAAGATTGAAAAGATATAAAATCTTTTCAATCTTTTTAATTTACTTTTAATAAAATTATATAGAATACTCAATATGTATTATCTGATTATTTTTTTTATAAACTCTAGGCACTCTTTTTGGAACTAATGCTAAAAGATTTCCAGGAAGTGTTCCAAGTGATATAGAAGCATCAAACATACTTTGTTTGCCTGTGCCACCAATAACTAAAACTTCATCACCAACTTTAACAGTTTCATCATCACCTAAATCAACCATAAACTGATCCATACATATTCTTCCAGCTAGAGGGTAATCTTTACCACTTATATTAACAAAATAATTTGTAGTAGATAAATTTCTAGGAAAACCATCGCCAAAGCCTAAACAAACTGTTGCAATATTTGTGTCTTTTGTAGCCTTATAAGTTAGCCCATAGCCGATAAATTGAGAAGGCTTTATTCTTTTTATATGAGTTACTATTGCTTTTAAGCTAAAAGCTGGCATAAGCCCATCCATTGAAACTTCATTAGAAGGATGATAGCCATAAAGCATACCACCAGGGCGAGTTACATTAAATTCTCCGCTAAATTTTCTAGCAATAGCTGCAGAATTTTGACCATGAAAAAATTTTAAATCAAATCCTTTATTCTTTAAATTACTTTTAACTTCATTAAATAAATCAATTTGCTTTAAAGTGTAATTTTCATAATAATCGCCAGCCATATCAGAAGATGCAAAATGTGTAAATAAACCAGTGCATTTAATATTTTGTAAATCTTTAAGTTTATATATTTCGTCTAAAGCTTTTTTGACATCATTAACTGTGTCAAATCCTATTCTACCCATTCCGGTGTCAATTTTAATATGGCAGTCGATAGGGAATAAAGCTTGCTTATTTAATTCTTTTGCATAATCTAAACTAAAAATAGTTTGAGTTATATTGTTTAAAAATAATTCTTGTGCTAAATGTGGCTCGGTGTAGCCTAATATTAATATAGGTTTAGTTATTCCAGATTTTCTTAGCTGGATAGCCTCTGAAAAAGAGGAAACACTAAGACCTAAAACATCTAAATCTTGATAAACTTTTGAAATAAATGGCGCGCCGTGTCCATATGCATCAGATTTAACTGTTGCAAACAAAGGAAGATTTGTGTGTTTAATTATTTTATTGTAATTGTGTATAATAGCATCAACGTCTATTTCACACCAATTATGTTTTTCGATTAGCTGCATATTTCCTCCATTAAAACTTTAATTATATTTTGTTTTTAAGTCCCCAACCATCGAGGTTTTTATTTTGAAATGCAGTTAGAGATTTTTTTCTAAAATGTGGATCAGATTTCACTTTTTCATTAACAAATTCTTTCATTGTTTGCCTATTTGTAATGCCATCAACTCTACATATAGATTTAACTAAAGGGGCGTTAATTTCATTTAGTGCCTTTGTAACATCGCTTTCTATAGCTAAAGCTAACGGACGTATCATTGTAATGTCTTTAATAGAAAGATATGTAACAGGAGCAAAAGTGCCTATTCGGCCTTCATTCCATAAATTCATATAAAATGTTTCTATTGCATCATCTAAATGATGGCCAAGAGCGAGTTTATTTGCGCCAAGCTCTTTTATAAAATCGTGCATTGCGCCTCTTCTCATTCTAGCGCAAAGAGAACAGGGACTACTTTCTTTTCGTTCATCAAAAATAATAGGGCCTATATCTGTTCTTTTAATATGATATTCAATTCCATTATCTTTAAATAATTTTTCTAAAATTGAAAAATCAGTATCTGTTTTTTGAAACCTAGGATCGATAGTTATAGCTATTAATTTAAAATCAATACCTATATATCTTCTAACATTTTCAAGAGCTAAAGTTAAAAGCACGCTGTCTTTACCGCCAGAAACTCCAACAGCAACAACATCGCCATCTTGAATCATATCGTATCCCACTATTGCTTTGCGAACTAGCCCGCAAAGACGCTGAAAATAATTTGCCATAGTTTTTTATATTCCTTTTTTCTTTTACTGTATAGTATAAATTATTTTTTATAATATTACAAGCAAAAATATACGATAAAAAATGAAATTGCCAAATAAGAAAACAAGAGTAAAATGGAGGAAAACATATAAAAAAGAGAGTAAAATAGGAATAGGTGAAAAAACTTTTAAAAAAGTATTGACTTTTTAGGTGTAAATATATATACTAATACTACACCCGAAAGGGTTTTTAATTTTGTTAAAAGATTAAAAATATAATAGGAAAAAAATTATGGAGGATACTATGAGTACTTTTTTACAAAATCCACTAAAAGTTGAACGTAAATGGTATATATTAGATGCTGCTGGAAAACCTCTAGGTCGTGTAGCTGCAAGAGCTGCTGATCTATTAAGAGGCAAAGGCAAAGTAACATATACACCAAACGTAGACTGTGGTGACCACGTTGTTATTATCAACTGTGATAAAGCAGTTTTAACTGGATCAAAATTAGATAACAAATTCCATTACCATCACTCAGGATGGATTGGCGGAATGAAATCTGTTGATTACAGAACATTAATGGCTAACAATTCAGACAAAGCTATGACACTTGCTGTTAAAGGCATGATTCCATCAAACAGAATCGGTGCTAAAGCGCTAACAAGATTAAGAGTTTACAAAGGTGCACAACACGAAAACGCAGCTCAAAAACCAGAAACTCTTGAGTTTTAATTTAAAGGGAGGATAATAATTATGTACGAAACAAAAGCATATTTTTATGGCACAGGTCGTCGTAAATCTTCCGTTGCAAGAGTTAGAGTTTACAGCGGTAGCGGTAAAATCACTATCAATGGCAGAGATATCGATGATTTCTTCGGCTTAGAAACATTAAAATTAATCGTTCGTCAACCAATCACACTTACAAATACATTAGATAAATTCGATATAGCTGTAAATGTTAAAGGTGGCGGTGTATCAGGTCAAGCTGGCGCTATCAGACATGGTCTAGCAAGAGCTTTACTACAATACGATGAAACACTACGTCCAGAGCTTAAAAAAGCAGGATTCCTAACTAGAGATCCACGTATGAAAGAACGTAAAAAATACGGTCTTAAAGCGGCTCGTCGTGCTCCACAGTTCTCAAAAAGATAATATCTTTTATAGAAAATTGTATATTAAAAGAACTCACTTTTGTGAGTTCTTTTTTGTATTTATAAAAGAGAACTGTGTCACCTAGCCTTACTCATATAATCAAAGCCGCTTAAAACTTATAAATTTCTTATATATCTACGTTATCCTCACTCGCAATACGTAAAGTATTACTCGATTGTCTGCCTTGATATAAAAGAAATTTATGGGTTTAAGTCAAAGATTTTATAATAATTAAATAGGTTTTATATCAAGGAAAAGGCTTGCAGTAATGCTTTACGCCTT
>CAYJGG010000069.1:0-9231 GCA_964369915.1 uncultured Oscillospiraceae bacterium
ATAGCCCACATCGTTTTTTTATTCTAATAAATATACTCTATTTTATCTAAATAATTTTCATCATCTAAAAATATAACATCTCTTAAAAACATAGTGTCTTCTAAATTAAAAAATGAATTTATTCTTTGGAGTTTTTCAATCGCAATTGTGTTTATATTCGTTTGCACATATGAAAAATTTTCTTTAAAACTATCTGTAAATTCTTCATCTATATCTAAAATATTATCTCTTAAAATAAAAAATAAAAGTTCGTTAAAAAAAGCTGTACCTTCTGTTGTTGATAATATGTTTTCGCCTTTAATTATTAGATTTATAATAGTGTTTATATCTATTTCTTCGGCTGATTTTAATAATAGGTCTTTTAGCATATCCGGCATATTATCGCTTATACTTTTAATATTAACATCTTTAAAATCTTTAGATAATTCTAAAATTGTTTCATAATTTAGCGAAAGATAATAATCAATATTTATACCAAAATCTTTTGATAAATCAAAGCTAGCTTGCATAATTCCTGCTTTTAAATAATTTTCATCAAGAGTTGTTTCACTGTCTTTTAATAAAAAATCGCTCTCAATACTAACTAAACTAACCTTATTTTGAATTGCATTTAAATTTAAAATATAATAAAATCTATTTTCATATCCATCTAAAACAATTAAAATATTTTTTGAATCATCAACAGCCGGAGCTAATATAGAAACACCTTCTTGATTAACTCCGATTTCCTGAATTTCATTATCATTTGAATTAATCATAAAAAGCAAAGCAATATATAATATAAATATAAAAATAAGCGAATAAAAAAATGATTTTAAAAAAATTTTTTTTGCACTCATAATAAATCCCCTTTCTTTACAGTTATACTTAGTTTTGACTATAAAGAAAGTTTTAAACATAGTTTTATTTTAATGTTAAAAAAAATAAAAACGACGATTTATAAAACCGTCGTTTTTTGTTTTTATAATTCTACTTTTGAATAAAGTGAAGTTTTTGAGTCTTCGTTTAATTTTTCATCTCTAGTTTTTTGAACTTGCACTGGAGAATTTTCCTTTTTAAAAGAAGAATTTTGATTATTTCTTTTTTGGTAAGGTTTTTTACTGTTTGTATTATTGTTATAATTTCTCTTTTTAGGAGATGTTGGAATTATAACAACTCTTCTTGAGCCGCCTTCGCCTTTACTCTCACTTTTAACGCCTTCGATTTCACCTACAACTGAATGAATAATTCTTCTATCATAAGGGCTCATCGCTTCAAAAGTGTATGGTCTTGAAGATTTTAAAACTTTTTGTGCCATTTTTTTAGCTTGATCTTCTAATGCAGTTTGTCTTTTTTGGCGATAATTAGCAATATCAACGCTAATTCTTTCATCGCTATTATTAAAGCCATTTGAAGCAAGAGAAGTTAAGTAAGATAAGGCTTCCATCGTTTCGCCTTTTCTTCCTATTAACATGCCCACATCAACGCCACCTATTTCAATAGTGTAGCCTTTTTCTGTTTTTATAGCGTTTAAAGTATATTCTTTATCATAAAACTGATCGATAATACTTTTTAAAAAAGAAATTGCATATTCTGCTTTTTCATTTTTTTCATAAGAAGTTTCTATAACTGCCTTTGGCTGAATATTCTCTTCTTTTTTCACTTCAGTTTTAACTTCTTCTTTAACTATTGGTATTTCTTTAGTTTCTTCTTTTGGTTTTTCGCTAAAGATTTCTTTTAAATTTATATCTTCTTTAATTTCGCACACTTTAACTTTTGCAGGCTTTTTAAAAAAGAGTTTCTTTTCAGGATATTCTAAAACTTCCGCCGTAACTTCTTCCCTTGTAAGACCTAGTTCTGATAAAGCAAGTTCAATGGCTTCATCAACGGTTGCGGCTGATTTAATGATCTCTCTCATTTTTGCACCATTCCTTTTTATATTATGCTTATATGGTGATATAGTTTTCAACAATTTTTAAAATTATGTTAAAAATTATTCTCCATATCTTTCTTTATCTATTTGTCTTGCTCTTTTTAATCTTTCGTCCACTTCTTCATTTTCGCCATCAACATAAACATCTTCTTTTGCTTCTAATTCTTTTTGCTCTTTGATAGCTTTATTTACAGCAGAACGATTTGGAGCAGCTTTTTTTAGCTTTTTGAGTTCTTCTTTTTTCAGTTTTATTTCTTCTTCTATTTTTGCTTTTTCTTTATCAAAATTAATAAATAATCTTATGCAAAGTTCTATTAATAATGAGAATAGTGAAGAGAAAATCCAATATAATGAAACACCAACTGGAACTGTGAATGAGAAGTATAAAAACATAACTGGTGTAATAAACATCATATTTTTAGTTGGGCCTTCTAATTTTTGTCCTGCAAGTTTCATTGTTACGATTTGTGAAAGTAGCATTGAACCAACTGATAAAACTGGAACTATTAATAAAACACTGAATGCTAAAGGAGGAATAACTGTTAAATCAATTCCTAAAAACATTAAATCTAGGTTTTTAATAGCTTCTAATGTAGCCGTATCAATTATATCAACAAAAGGCGCTGAATTTTCTTGAATAACGCCGATAATTGAAGCTTCTTGAGCTGACGCTGATAACTCAAAGCCAGCATTTGTAGCAGCTGTAGCAAGCTGGGCAACAACTTCTTCACTAACGCCGATAATATGTTTTAATGGCTTATAAATAACATCTATAAGACCAAATAAAATTGGCATTTGAATTAATAACGGCAGACAGCCAGCTGTCATAGAAAAGCCGTATTCTTGCTGAAGTTTTTGCATTTCTTCTGCTCTTTTTTGAGCATCTTTTGCGTATTTCTTGTTGATATCATTTATCATTGGTTGAAACACGTTCATTCTAATTGTAGATTTTTTTTGTCTTATTGTTAAAGGTAATAAAATTATCTTTGTAAATAAAGTAAAAAGAATTAGTGATATACCATAGTTTCCTACAAAATCGTAGATAAACTTCATCACCCAACCGAGTGGGACTTGAATAATATCCATTTTATAATATTTCCTTTCCTTATGTTTTGTTTTTTTCATAATTTAAAAAAGCAGTAATTTTGCTTATTAAAAAAAGAAAATACAAAACAAAAAGTTTGATTAATTTTTTCAAACTTTTTTAGCGATTTAATCGCTATTTTTTTGTTTTTTAGGTGGAACTGGATCAAAGCCACCTGATGAAAAAGGATTACATCTTAAAATCCTATAAATTCCAAGAATTATCCCTTTAAAAATACCGTGAATTTCAATGGCATTTATCATATAACTGCTACACGAAGGGTGGTATCTGCAGTTATCTCCAAGAAGAGGTGAAATATATTTTTTATATAATTTTATAGGAAATATAACGATTTTTTTTATCATTAAAATATCTCCTTTTTATATTTCTTCGCTTATTATTCCAGCTTTTTTTAAATGCTTTTCAATCTCATTTTTAACATTTTGCATGCTAGAATAAGTTGTTTTGCTTCTTGCTACAAAAATTAAATCATAGCCGAGATTTTCATTTAAATTTAACAGCCTTACTGATTCTTTTATTAATCTTCTAGCTCTGTTTCTTCTAACAGCATTTCCAATTTTTTTTGAAGCCGTAACGCCTATTCTTAAATGATTATATCTATTTTTAATAACATATAAAACAACAAGCGAAGATATATGATTTTCACCTTTTTTATATCCTCTTTTGAAATCACGATTTTTTGAAATTGCCTTAAATTTCATTTTTTTTAATACCCTTTCGTTTTCCAATAAATAGATAAATCTTGATATAGAAATAAAGACCACTTTCATAAGTGGCCTTACTTACAGGGGTTTATTTTATCTATTCTTTGTAAGTAAGAAAGTAAAATTATACTGAAACTTTAGCTCTTCCTTTTGATCTTCTTCTCGCGATCACTTTTCTACCTGTTTTTGAAGCCATTCTGCCTAAAAAACCATGTACTTTTTTTCTTGTTCTTTTCTTTGGTTGGTAAGTTCTTTTCATAAAAGTTTGTCCTCCTGTCGTAAATTTATATATGCAAACGATTAAATTAACCGTTGCCACCTAATTAAATGCAAAAACTTTTATATCCTTGCATTAAGACAGTATATACTATTTATAATAAGTTTGTCAAGATAAAATATGCTTATTTTTAAATAGATTTACAAATTATTCTATATTTTTTAATAATTTTTTAGCTATAAATTAAGCGGATAATTTATATAATTATATTGTATATATAATAATTATGTGGTATAATTAAGTGTATGTGTCTTAATTTTTTAATTAATATAATACACAGCAAAAAAATAAGCTAGGAGAATATGATGAATTCATTTAATGATGTGTTTAAAGCAGTTAAGTTATATTGCGAAGATAAACTTGTAACAACTACTTATAATTTATTTATTGAACCTTTAGATATCATTGATTTATCTTCCGGAACGGCTATTTTGCAAATTGGAAATGAATGGGCAAAAGGCGTTATAGAGGAAAGATTTTTACAATTACTTATAGAGGGATTTGAATACACGCTAGGATTTACTGTACAAGTTGAAATCCAAGTAAACGCCCAAGAAGAAGGGCAAGAAATACAAAAAGCTATAATAGACGGAAAATATGATTTCACTTTTGAAAATTTTATTATCGGCTCTACTAATAAATTTGCTCACGCTGCAGCTATTGCAGTAGCGCAAATGCCAGCTGCCGCTTACAACCCTTTATTTATCCACGGGGATTCAGGCCTTGGTAAAACCCATTTATTAAAAGCTATTCAAGCAGAACTTGAAAAAAATAATCCTTCTATTAACATTTTATATGTTGACGGGGAAACTTTTACAAATGAAATTATTACAGCTATTAGAGAAAACAAAACAAGCGAATTTCAATCAAAGTATAGACAAGCTGATGTTTTATTAGTTGATGATATTCAGTTTATAGCTGGTAAAGAAAGTACTCAAGAGGAATTTTTCCACACTTTTAATGCCTTACACAATGCTAAAAAGCAAATTGTTTTAGTTTCGGATAGACCACCTAAAGAAATTAAATCTTTAGAAGATAGAATTCGTAATAGATTTGAATGGGGCCTTATTGCAGATATTCAGCCTCCTGATTTTGAAACACGTTGTGCTTTAATTAAAAGAAAATCAGATTTATTACAACTTGATATAAAAAATGATGTTATTGAATTTATAGCTGGTAAAGTTAAAACTAATATTAGACAAATAGAAGGCGTTGTAAAAAAACTAGACGCACTTAAAAAATTAGAAAATAAGCCTCCTATTATTTCAAATGCACAGCTTGCAATTAAAGATATTTTAAACGAGCAACTGCCAATTCCGGCAACTATTGAAAAAATTATATTTGAAGTTAGCCGTTCGATGAATGTGCCGGCTGCTGAAATTAAAAAGAAATCAAGAACAAAGCCAATCGCAGAAGCAAGAAAGATGTCTATGTATATAGTTCGTGAGGTTTGCGAGATGACAATGGCAGATATAGGCCAAGAATTTGGTGGACGTGATCATGCTACTGTTGTTTATTCTTTAAATGAAGTTAAGAGCCGTATGGAAAAGGATTCTTTTTATAGAGATACGATAGAAGATATTATTAAAAACGTTAAAACTTTATAAACAAAGTTTTCAACTATAAACAGAAAGTTTTCAACTAATTAAACAAACAGTTTTCTTCGATGTTTAATTAAACAAATTATAAACATTTTATAAACATAAATTTTTTATGATTTTTAATGCTTTTTTATAACAAAAATCTATTTTTCAACATTTAAACAGCCCCTACTACTACTACTATTTAAAAGATAGTGTGTTTAGATAAAATAACATTAATTTTAAAAAAAAGTAATTTTTAAAATTCTATTTAATGTTTAAAACTAAAAATTAAAAAATATTGCAAAAGATTAAAGAAAGGAATAAATATTCTTATGAAAATAGTTTGTGATACACATCAATTAAGCGAAGCTATTCAAACTGTTCAAAGAGCAGTTGCAACTAAAAGTAATTTACAAAGCGTGGAGGGAATTTTATTTTCTGCAACCTTTGATACATTAACATTAACAGGATACGATTTTGAAATGGGAATAAAAACTAGTATTCCTTGCGAAGTTGAAATTGATGGTAATGTTGTTTTATCTGCTAATTTGCTTTCTAATATAGTTAGAAAAGTGAGTAGTGATGAAATTGATATAAACTGCGATAATAATTTTAATTGTAAAATTAAAAGCGGTATAACAGAATACAACATAAAAGGAATTGATCCTTCTGATTATCCTGATTTTCCAACACCGAGTGAAGAGAATAGTATTTCTATAAAAAATAGTTTACTTTCTTCTATGATAGACTATGTTATTTATGCTGTTTCTAATGATGATAAACGCCCAGCTCATACTGGTGTTTTAATGAAATTAGAGGGTAATAAATTATCAATGGTTGCTCTTGATGGATATAGATTAGCTATTTGCGAAAGAGAAGTTGATTTTGAAGGCGATTTTTATATGATTATCCCTGCTAAAGCTATGATGGAAGTTAGAAAAATAGTTGGAGATAAAGAAGGCGAAATCGTTATTTATTCAAATAAAAGATATGTTATTTTTAATGCTGAAAATTATATAGTTCTTTCAAGATTACTAGAAGGAGAGTTTTTAGATTATAAAAAAGCTATCCCTCAAAATTTTGTTTCAACTGCAACTGCTAATACAAAAGATTTAATAGAAGCAGTTGAAAGAGTTTCTTTAATTATCACTGAAAGATTAAAAAATCCATTAAAAGTTTCTGTTGCACAAGATTTATTTAAAATAAAATGCTCAACTGAACTTGGAAATGTTTATGATGAACTTGAAATAGAAAAAACAGGCGAAGATATAGAAATTGGATTTAATAATAAATACATTTTAGATGCTTTAAAAGCTAGCAGAAAAGAAGAAGTTGTTTTTGAATTTTCAGGACCTTTATCTCCTTGTAAAATAGTTCCAAAAGAAGATAATGATTTTATTTATTTAGTTCTTCCAGTCAGATATTAACCATTATCCTAATGGTTAATATCCATAGTTTTATCATTTATGCAAAAAGAAAAGCATAAATTTTTTGATAAATCAAAAAAATAGATAAAACATATGATAAATATATTAAATAAAAATATTAATGGTTAATATCCATAGTTTTATCATTTACATAAAAAGGTTTATTAAAAAGCATAAAAAGATAAAATCTGCGATAAAAAAGAATTAAAATAATATAATTAAAATAAAATTGAAAGGATTTCTTAATTATGGAGAATGTAGCAATAAGTACTCCTTTTATAAAATTACAACAATTTTTAAAATTTAGTAATGTTATAGCATCAGGTGGAGAAGCAAAAAACGCTATTATAGACGGTTTTGTTTTAGTTAATGGTGAAATTTGCACTCAAAGAGGTAAAAAAATATATCCTGGAGATGTTGTTCAATTAGAAGATATAATTTTAAAAGCTGTTAGTGAAGAATTAGAATAATTATGGATAGAATTTTCATAAAAAATATAAAACTTAATAATTTTAGAAATATAAAATCAGCAGATATAGATTTTTCAAAAGATATTAATATTATTTCTGGAGAAAATGGACAAGGAAAAACTAGCCTTTTAGAAGGAATTTGGCTTTTATCTGGCTCTAAAAGTTTTAGAACGAGTAAAGATAAAGATTTAATTAATTTAAATACTGATTTAGCTAGAATAACTGCTGTTTTAGATAATAAAGGCGATGAAAAAATTATTGAAGTTATTATTTCTAATAAAGAAGGCAAAAAAGGAAGATTTGCAAAAATTAATAATTCTCAAATAACAAAAGCATTAAATCTATTTGGAAATGTTGTGTGTGTTGTTTTTGCACCAAGCCATCTCTCATTAGTTTCAGGTGCTCCTAGTTTAAGAAGAAAATTAATTGATTCTGCATTATGTCAGCTTTATCCGAATTATTTAAAAGCATACAGAACCTTTGATAAATACTTAAATGAAAAAAATTCTCTTTTAAAAATTATGAGAGAAGATGATAAAGAAAAATTAGAATTACTAGATATTTATAATTCTTTTTTAGCCCAGTGGGGTTTTGAAATATATAAAAGAAGAAAAGAATATTTAAAAATTCTTTTTGAAAAAGCAGCTTTTTACTATAATGAAATATCAAAAGGAAGAGAAGAATTATCTTTTTCATATTCTTTTTTTAGCCAAAGTAGTGAAGATATGCTTTATAAATTAAATCAAAGCATTAAAAGAGATATAAAAATGGGACATTCAAATGTTGGTGTTCAAAGAGAAGATATCGAAATAAATATAAATAATGTTCCAGCAAAAGATTTTGCATCTCAAGGCCAGCAAAGAAGCATTGTTTTAGCTTTAAAGCTTGCTGAAAGCGATATTTTTTCATCAGTTTGTGAAGTTGATCCTATTATTTTACTCGATGATGTTTTAAGCGAACTTGATTATAGTAGACAGGAATATTTATTAAATCATATAAAAGATAAGCAAGTTTTTATTTCTTCTTGTGATGAAGATAGAATAAAATTTGCAAAAAGTAAAAAATTTAAACTCATTGACGGACAAGTTTTATAAAAAGTAGGAATTATTATGTATGTTGATATTGCAACTGATTATTTAATTAAAAAAGATGATATCATTGGGATTTTTGATTTAGATAACACTACTATTAATAAACAAACAAGAGATTTTTTAAATAAAAAGGAAAAAGAAAACAAAACAATTTATATTATTAATGATATACCAAAAACATTTATTTTAATGAAAGATGGAACAGTTTATATAGTTGAATTAATGCCATCAATTATTAAAAAAAGATTAGATATAATATAAATCTATATAAACAATTTGAAATTTATTTCAAATTTATCGTTTTATATTTTTAATTAAATATAAAGCAAAAAGAAAGGAAAAATCAAACATATGTCAAACATTGAAGAAAAAGTAACCGGTAATTATGGTGGTGAACAAATTCAAGTTTTAGAAGGGCTTGAAGCTGTTAGAAAAAGACCAGGTATGTATATCGGCTCAACTGGGCCTAAAGGTTTGCACCATTTAGTTTATGAAATAGTGGATAACTCTATTGATGAAGCTTTAGCTGGCTATTGTTCACACATTAATATTTCAATTTTAAAAGATAATATTATAAAAGTTAGTGATAATGGTAGGGGTATACCTGTTGGAATTCAGCCAAAACTTGGTATTCCAGCTGTTACTGTTGTTTTCACTATTCT
>CAYJGG010000070.1:0-9224 GCA_964369915.1 uncultured Oscillospiraceae bacterium
CGAATTGTTTTTTTACAAAAAAAATAAACACCCTATTGGGTGTTTATTTCTTGGCGGAGATTGAGGGATTCTCATTGCCCTGAAAAATAATCTTCTTCATCTTCGCTATGCTAAAGCACAGCTTGATTTATCGTTATTTTCCCTTCCTTCGCTTCCCTTCTTCTGCCACTGGCAGCGGTCAGCTCCGTCACCCGCGACGCTCGGGTTCGAATTAATTTTTTACAAAAAAATAAACACCCTATTGGGTGTTTATTTCTTGGCGGAGATTGAGGGATTCGAACCCTCGCGACGGTTACCCGCCCTACGCCCTTAGCAGGGGCGCCTCTTCGACCAGCTTGAGTAAATCTCCATAATAGTCAAAGTTTTATAAATTATTAGAAAAAAAAATGACTTGCGCCATTTGAATTCCCTTTAAAGAATATGGCGGAGAGGGTGGGATTCGAACCCACGGTTCTTTCGAATCACTAGTTTTCAAGACTAGCTCCTTAAACCACTCGGACACCTCTCCGTATCCTAATTAGGTACGAACAAAATAATACCATATCACAAGATAAAAGTCAACACTTTTTTAATATTTTTTTACTATTTTAAAAGCCAGCTTTAGAAGTTAATATTTTACCCATTACTTTTTCAATTATTTAACAAGCATTTACGTTGTTTTGCTGTTTTAAATTTGTAAATAAATTATTACTTTTATGTAAACTTACAAAAAACTTTGTTATGGACTATTTTTTCAATTTTTGTATTAATGTTGTATTGAAAAGCATAAAAATGTTTGTTATAATTATGCTAGTGATAAAATATATTAAGCAATGGAGGTTTTTATGAAAAACAAATTTGTATACTCTTTTAAAGAAGGAAATGGCTCTATGCGTGAGTTATTAGGTGGTAAAGGTGCAAATCTTGCCGAAATGACTAATTTAAACATGCCAGTGCCACAAGGCTTCACTGTTACAACAAAAGCATGTAGCGACTTTTACACAAATAACAAAAGCGTTTCAAAAGAAATCAAAGATGAAATCTTTGAAAATTTAAAAAAATTAGAAGAAATAACTGGAAAAACCTTTGCAGACAAAAATAATCCCCTTTTAGTTTCTGTTCGTTCGGGTGCTAGAGCTTCTATGCCAGGAATGATGGACACTATTTTAAATCTAGGGCTTAATGATGAAGTTGTTAAAGGGCTTAGTGATTTAACAAACAACCCTTGTTTTGCATATGATGCTTACAGAAGATTTATTCATATGTTTTCAGATGTTGTTATGGGGATTCCAAAATCTTTATTTGAAGACAAGCTAGAAGCGGTAAAAGAAGAACATAATCTTAATTTTGACAATGAACTATCAGTTGAAAATTTAACATATTTAATAAAAGAATATAAAGAGATATATTTTAAAGAAATAGGAAAAGAATTTCCAACTAATCCAAATGAGCAATTAATTTTAGCAGTTGAGGCTGTTTTTGCATCATGGGAAAATCCAAGGGCAAAATATTATAGAAGAATGAATGATATCCCATCTTCATGGGGAACAGCAGTAACAGTTCAATCGATGGTCTTTGGTAATATGGGCGATGACTGTGGAACTGGTGTTGCCTTTACTAGAAATCCATCAACAGGCGAAAAAAGTTTATACGGTGAATTTTTAATGAACGCACAAGGTGAAGACGTTGTTGCTGGAATTAGAACTCCGCAAACTATCGACCAATTACAAAAAGTTATGCCAAGTGCATATAATCAAATTATAGAAATTGCAAACACTCTTGAAAAGCATAATCAAGATATGCAAGATTTAGAGTTCACTATTGAAAAAGGCAAATTATATATGCTCCAAACAAGAAACGGCAAAAGAACAGCACAAGCTGCTATTAAAATTGCTGTTGATTTATACGAGCAAGGCCTTTGCACTAAAAAAGAAGCACTACTTAAAGTCGAGCCTGCTCAATTAGATAGTTTATTGCATCCAAAATTTGAGCCTAACGCTTTAGCTAGTAAAACTCCAATAGCAAAAGGTTTGCCGGCTTCTCCGGGTGCCGCTGCTGGTAAGGTTTATTTTTCAGCAGAAGATGCAAAAGAAGCTGTTAGTTTAAGAAACGAAAGCGTTATACTCGTTCGTGTTGAAACTAGCCCTGAAGATATAGAGGGTATGGCTATTTCTAAAGGCATATTAACTGCAAGAGGTGGTATGACAAGCCATGCTGCTGTTGTGGCTAGAGGTATGGGTAGATGCTGTGTATCTGGCTGTTCAAGCTTGCACGTTGATTTTGCAAACAAGGTTGCCCATTTTGGCGATATTAAAGTTAATGAAGGCGATTATATTTCTATTGATGGCACAACTGGTAGTATCTATCTTACATCTATTCCAACTATTGAAGCCACTCTAAGTGGTGACTTTGCAAAATTTATGGCTTGGGCTGACGAAGAAAGAACATTATTAATTAGAACAAATGCAGACAATCCAAAAGACTCAAAACAAGCAAGATTATTTGGTGCCGAGGGTATAGGTCTTTGCAGAACAGAACATATGTTCTTTGAAAAAGATAGAATTTTAGCAATGCGCCAAATGATAGTTTCAAAAACTAAATCTGAAAGAGCAATAGCACTAGAGAAAATCTTACCGATGCAACAAAAAGATTTTGAAGGTATATTTAAAGAAATGGACGGGCTACCTGTTACTATAAGATTTTTAGATCCTCCACTTCATGAATTCTTGCCACACGATGATGATGAAATATCAACAACTGCGTATGAAATGGGCGTAACTTTCACAAGTTTAAAAAACACAATTAAATTATTATCAGAAGCAAACCCAATGCTAGGGCATCGTGGTTGTCGTTTGGCAATTTCTTATCCTGAAATTGCTCAAATGCAAACAAGAGCAGTTATAAAGGCCGCGATAAATCAAAAAAGAGCAGGTGTAGTTGTTATTCCTGAAATAATGATTCCATTAGTTTGTGATTCTGCAGAATTAAAATTCGTTAAAAAAATAGTTGATGAAACAGCCAATGAAGTGTTTATTGAAGAAAACGAAACAATAGAATACAAAGTTGGTGCTATGATAGAAATCCCTCGTGCCGCTTTAATGGCAGACGAAATTTCAAAATATGCAGAATTTTTCAGCTTTGGCACAAATGATTTAACCCAAACTACATACGGATTATCTCGTGATGATGCAAGCCAAATTTTAGATGATTATTTTAAAAACCGTATTTTTGAATTTGATCCTACAACAAAACTTGATCAAGTTGGTGTTGGTAAATTAATTAAAATGTCATCCGCTTGGGCAAAAGAAGCTAGAAGCGATATAAAACTTGGCGTATGCGGCGAACATGGTGGAGATCCTATTTCTATCCAGTTTTTCCATAACACAGGTTTAAACTATGTTTCTTGCTCCCCATATAGAGTTCCCATAGCTCGCCTTGCAGCGGCACACGCAAAAATATTAAGCGAAAAGTAATATAAAATTAAAATGTCTACTGAAATTAATCAGTAGACATTTTTTATTCTTATGGCATAAGTTTATCTTTAACAATAAGTTCTAAATAAATTTTATACATATTAATAAATATAATAATTTGAATCACTACCACTAAAAACAAAGCTACACCCAATATATACGATAAATAAAAATTTAAATTCCAAACCATGCTCACTATCGCCACAACAACGCTAGCACCAACAAAATATTTTAAATTCTTTTTTAATTTTTCGCCTAAAAATTCAGCTTTTGTACCTTTTGAAATTGTAATAACACCTGTAGTTAAATAGTAAACATATCCAAGTTGTATTAAAGCAAACGCCGTTGCTATAATCGCATTAAATAATAAAAAGCTAAACTCAAGATTCCCCTCACTTAAACCATTGTAATTAACATTATAAACAACAGGAATATAATCTGTAAGTAAAATCAAAATCATTCCTAAAGTAAAATTTCTAGCCTTATTAAAATCGTGTTTATAATTATTATATAGAAGTTGTAGCGCTAAAACTTTAATAATATTTATCACAACTAGCATTTCAGTATTTTCACTTAAAAACACAGTTACAACTTCGCATATTAATAAAATTAGTAATCCAAATAATTTATTTTTCTGCATTTTTTCTTTTACCCTTCAAATTGTTTATAAACTTCATCTCTAGTAGATCTTCCTGTTTGGCTTTGCATACGTGACTGCATATTATTATGATTATACGTTTTATTTTTAGGATTATAACTGCTATTTTCATAGATATGCTGGATAGGTTTATTATTTAAAATAACCGCAATATACCCTGTGTAAATTAGCATTACCGCATTAAAGCCCATAGCTAAAAGCGTAACTTGAACAGTAAATTCTTGAGTATCCATAAAAACTGAAAACACCGAAATACATGTACTAGCAATTAAAAACAAAATAGCAGGTATCACTGTTTTTATATACTTTGAAGATATATTTGCTCGCCCGCTTTGCTTAATTAAACTTAAAACGCCTTTTGCCAAGGCAATTCTTGTCAATACAGCAATAGTTCCTGATATAGCAGACATTAAATTTAGCACTGTTATATAGTCATCATAACTACTTATATTAAACAAAGTATTCACAAGATAACTCGTTACAGCAGGATAAATCATACCAATTATCGCAAGATTTCTAGCTAAACCAAACTCTTTTTTATATTTTATCGCGATGATTATATATCCTAAATCTGCAACTGCATTTAAGGATAAATTTAAAAATGGAATAATATCAGCAACAACCAAATACATGTTGAGCATCATTGCACTTAACACTAATAATCCTATCTCAGCTGCAACAATAAGTTGAAGTCCTCCTAATTTAAATTTTTTCATAACTCTCCTATTTTCCATTCATACCATACTCCAATAATTTATCTGCTTATTATCTTTCGTGATTTTCACCCTTCAAATTGTTTATAAACTTCATCTCTAGTTGATTTTCCAACTCTATCTTGCATATTATGAAATTCATCTTTAATAATTGGATTATAACTGCTATTTTTATATTCTGGCACTACTAATCTTCCTTTTAAAATAATTCCCATAGCCCCAGTGATAATTAGTAAAACAATTTCAGCCATTAAAGAGCCTGAGAACATAATCACAACACAAGTTGAAGCTATCACAGAGTATAATCGAGATAATCCTTTCACACCAGCTTGATTTAATAAATTATAAACACCTTTTGCTACAGCTGATAGAAATAACGCATCAAGACAAAAGGTTATTGCTATAATTATATTTGCAATTCCCTCATGCCCAAAAACACTTGAAAAAGCAGTAATAGCCATACTAATTACAAAAAGCATAACTGGTGGAATAGCTAACATAAAATTAATAATTGCCATATTTTTTGCAAATTTAAATTCTTTATTATACTCTTTTGCTAAAATCGAAATTCCAATTAAAGTTATAAGCGTTGTCACTATCTTTATAGCATCTACAATTTCATACGATATAGATGTCATAACAAGCAGTGTTGTTGTAAGAGATAAAACTATTTGAGCCACTATAACTATCATTAACGCCCCTGCATTAAATTTTTTCATATAGCTTTCCTTTCTTTGTGTTTTTAATAAAAAAACACAAATTTACAGTTTGAAGATTTATTTTCAGCTAGCCTTACTTTTGTAATAAATGTTTGCTAAAGTTTATGAAAGTAAGGCTAGTATATTAAATTTAACCTTCAAATTTTTTATAGATTTCATCTCTATTTTCTTTAGCACTTTCACTGCTATTATTTATTTCAGGATTAAGTTGAGTGTTTACTGGCTGATAATTTGCATTATTCTCATTATTATAATAAGTATTTTGATTGTTATCAATATTGTAAGCGTAATTAGTTGAGCTTGTGTTAGTTTTATTTTTTAATTTATCGTGAAAAGTGTACATATTCAACACTATAAATAATGAAACACCTGCACTAACATACCCTGCTAAATTCGCTAAAATTTCTACCATTGGAACAATTGCATTTAGCAAAACTAATGCAATCACTACCACAGTTACTATTGTATAGATTTTTTTTAAATTTGAAAAATTATTAGCCATTTCGTTTTCGCCAAAATCAGTAGCAAGTTTATTAAATCCATTTAAATAGTTAATTGTTGTCAGCATAGCGATAACAGCCGAAGTAGCCGCAAGTATACTAATTAAAAATAAACTTCCAACACCCATAACCACTGTTAAAATCGCTATAATAATAGCTAAAATAAATACATAACCTAATTCAAGTAAACGCCAATTTCTAGCTTTTCTAAAGTCATCATTTATATTAGCCATTGAAAATAATCCTATTATTGAAACTATTATTCCTGGTAGTGATAAAATCGTAATTAATAAACTTGCTAAAACTATCGCCTCGCCAATAATAAATGTTTTTATTCCTTTTAATTTTCTTTCTTCCATCTTTTTATACCTTTTCTTTCTTTTATAATCATATTCTTAATTTACTTATTTAAAAAATCGAATGCGAACTGTGCATATAAAGCACTACCTCTTTTTAAAACATCTTCATCAACAGTGTATTTTTCGTGATGATTTGTGTAGAAAATTCCTTTTTCTTTGTTTCTACTTCCTAAAAATGTAAACACTCCGTCGGCTTTTGCCATATATTCAGAAAAATCTTCGCTTCCCATTAAAGTGTCTAAATGAGTAAGGCTTTCTTCGCCATATAATTTTATCGCTGCATCTTTTGCAATTTGTAAAACTTCTTGTTTATCATTAATTACTGGTGAAGTTAGCCATTTTATATTAAATTTTGCTTTTGCACCATACGCTGCTGCTGTGTTTAATATAATATTTCTTAAAATACTTTCTGATTTTTCTATTGTCTCTTTTGAGAAAGTTCTAATAGTTCCGTCCATTTTAACGTTATTTGCAATAACGTTGTATCTTGAGCCACCATGAATAGTTCCAATAGTTAAAACTAAAGGATTTAAAGGATCATTAATTCTTGAAACATATGTTTGCAAGGCTTGTATAATTCCGCTTGCTGCAACTATTGCATCAACTCCTAAGTTCGGCGCACTTCCATGGGCTGCAACCCCCTCAACTTCGATATCAAAATAAGCTGGAGCTGCCATTCTATTTCCGGCTTCAACGCTAATTCCTGGAGCATCAAAATTGCCCCATATATGCGAAGAATAAACAGCATCAACATCATCCATAACGCCTTGTTTAATAATTTCTACTGCCCCAGAGGCTGTTTCTTCGGCTGGCTGAAAAATAAGCCTTACAGTTCCAGCTAAATTTTCTTTAGTTTCCACTAGCATTTTTGCAGCGCCAAGGAGCATAGCTATATGAGCATCATGTCCGCAAGCGTGCATATTTCCATTATCAGCTGCAAAAGAAAGCTCAGTTTCTTCTTTAATTGGCAGAGCATCAATATCTGCACGAAGTGCAACTATTTTCCCTTTTTTGTCCCCAACTATTTCGGCTGTGCACCCTTGGACACCTTCAAATAATCTAGCTTTAAGACCTAATTCTTCTAAATCTTTTATTATCGCTTTTGTAGTTTCTTTTTCCTGCCAAGACAGTTCTGGAATACTATGATAAAATCTTCTTTTTTTAATTATATAATCTTCAGTTTGCTTTGCTAAAAGTTTATAATTCATAATTACTACCACCTTTATTTCATTTATGTAATTTAATATACCATAAACCACTTACTTTTACAACTTTACACTAATAAAAAAACAGCTAAATGCAATAGCATTTAGCTGTTAAATTATTATTAAATTGCTCTTTTTGCAATTTCTTTATTAACTTTATAATTTTCAAGATAGATAAGCTTTCTTTTTCTAGCTCTTATAACTTTATTTTTAATAAGTTTTCTTAATTTATTTTCATTTTTATAGCATATACTAGTTAATAACATACATAAAGCCGTGTTTATAATAACATTACTTACGCTAACTCCATAAGCTACTCCACCAACACTCACTAATGTTAAAAGTGCAAATATAGTTGTTAGTATATTATACATCATCACTTTCTTTTTCATTATTAATTCCCCCGTTATTTCTTTTATCAGCATAAACGCTAATTTATATATTAAATTTTGTTAATTCGATTTCGTTTTCACAACTTTAAGTTGTTTCTTTAACTTTATTCTACAACAACGTTTGGTTGTTGTCAAGCATTATTTTTAATTTTTTTCACTAATTCACCACTTTTAGTTGTTTACAAATCAAATCTTTTAGTGTATAATAAAATCAATACAACTAAAGGTGGTGACAATTAATGTTTTCAAATCAAATAAAAAATCTTAGAAAAGAGAGAAAATTAAGCCAAACAAAACTTGCGGCTGATTTAAATTTAACACAGCAGGCTATTGGTAAATGGGAAACTGGAAAAAGCGTTCCTGATAGTATTATGTTATCTAATTTAGCTAGCTATTTTAATACAACTGTTGATTTTCTTTTAGGCGTTGAAAAAACTCCTAGCGATAATCCTAATATGCCAAAGCAAGTTTTAGTTCCTATTATTGGAACAGTGAAAGCTGGCTATGATTCTTTTGCAGTTAATGAAGATTTAGGATATGAGTATGCAAATGTTTCTTCTAGCGAAGATTATTTTTATCTTTTAGTTAAAGGTGATAGTATGGAGCCTAGAATTTCAGATGGCGATTTAGCTTTAGTTAAAAAGCAATCTGCTTTATCTGATGGCGAACTTGGTGTTTTTATTTATGGTGATGAAGAAGCAACTCTTAAAAAGTTTGTACACCGAGGAAACACTGTTATTTTGCATGCATTTAACCCAACTTATGAATCAAAAGTTTTTGTTAATGAAGAAATAAATGATTTAAGTATAGTTGGCAAAATTATAGAAACTAAAGCTAGATGGTAGTTTTTTTAGTTATAATAATAACCTCTTTAATACTAAAACATACCAAACAGTTTTATCTGTGTTTGGTATGTTTTTTTGTCTTATTTTGAAAATTTAATTTTTATATTTGAATTTTATAATATTTATATGCTATCATATAAATAATCTTCACTTCGTTTAGATTATTTACTCGAGTTTTATTTGCCTGCGTGATATATTGCAGTCAAATCGCTAAAGCGATTACATAAAACGTCGTTAATTATGTTTATAATATAAATAATCTTTACATATTATTAGTTTTTCGTGATTGCAACGCAATCTTTGGGCGTTACATATTGCCCAAAAGGAAAACTAAAATTTATATTATCCAAAGATAATTATAAATAATCTTTACATTATTAT
>CAYJGG010000071.1:0-9184 GCA_964369915.1 uncultured Oscillospiraceae bacterium
CTTTGACTGTTGCGAAAAAGATAAGTTTATAAATTTTCTATTATCGGCAGATAATAGAAAATAATGCCATAAATAAAACTTGCGATAACTCCATAAACAATAACAGGCCCTGCTATAATAAACATTTTTGCTCCAACTCCGGTTATAAATCCTTCACTGCGAAACTCTAATGCAGGCGACACAACTGCATTTGCAAACCCCGTTATTGGAACAAGTGTTCCTGCCCCTGCCTTTGTTGCTAATTTATGATACCACCCAAACGCAGTAAAAACAGCCGAAAGAAAAACTAAACTTATCGACATCAATATCCTTGCATCACTTATAATAAAACCTAATCTTAAATAAAAATTAAATAAAATCTCTCCTACAAGACAAATTGTTCCACCAATAAAAAAAGCCCAAGTGCAATTTTTTAATAATTTTGAATTTGGGCTATGTTTTTTCACTAATTCTTTATATTCTTTTTTTGTGATTTCCAATTTAATCCCCCCCTTTTTTATATTATGGGAGATAGGATTTTATTTAAACAATCTATAAAATAAAAAAAGCCCATATAATGAGCTTTTAATTTATAACATATTTTTACTTCTATATTCCATTGAAGTGGTGTCTTGCCAATTTGAAAATCTATCTTTTGCTATTTTTTCTCTTGTGCCTATTAATCTAAATCCAAACTTTTTAAATAAATTAATGCTAGCTGTGTTAATTGAAAATATTCCAACGTATAAAGAATATATCCCATTTTCCTGGGCGCTTTGCATAACTTTTTTAACTAATTTTTCGCCTATGCCTTTTCCTCTTGCAGCTTTTGTTATATAAACACTAATTTCGCACACTCCTTTATAACATTCTCTACTACTGATATTAGCTAAAGCTATCCACCCTACAACCTCATTATTTAAAATTGCAACAAATCTGCTATGCTCTAAATGCGACTTATCCCACTCTTTTTCGCTAGGCGCCTGAGTGTTAAAACTGGATTTTCCTTCAATTAGCGCTTCTTCATAAATTTCTAACACTCTTTTTATCTGTGATTTTTGCATCTGTTTTATATCTACCACACTCATTACCTCCTAAACTTTTTTAATATTATATCACACAAGTATATTTTTGCAAAATAAAAAACCTGATAATAAATTATCAGGTTTTTAATATTTAGAATTATTTAGCAGCGTTAGCTTTTTTCATAGTTTGAGAAACTTTTCTAGCTGCTGCTTTTTTATGAAGAACACCTTTTGATTTTGCTTTATCAATAGTTGAAACAACTACAGCTACAGCCGCTTGTTTGTCAGCGGAACCATCAGCTAAAGCAGCATCTGCTTTCTTGATAACAGTCTTAAGATTACTCTTCACAGCTTTGTTACGAAGTGTTTGTTTCTTCGTTTGAATAACTCTGTCTTTTTGAGATTTAATATTTGGCATGATCCCACCTCCTTCTGCGTACTGTGACAGCATATACTATAATACCACTTTTACATTAAAAAAGCAAGCATTTTTTTTAAACAACATTTTACTTTGCCCTTTAATGGTGTTTATAGTCTATTATATCATAAATAATCATATAATTTAGGGTAATATATTGATTTGAGTGGTGATATTTTGAGAAAAAAAACTAAAAGTATATATCTAATTATGTTGTTTTTGCCTGTTTTATTTATTAGTATTTTCATACTTAATATTTTAAAAGAGGCCTCTATTGCTTATAATTATTCTAATAAGACAAGTATTACCGCTAATGTAAATGAATTTAGTTTTGAAGATAGTGAGAATGACGAATCTTCTATAAACACAGATGAGAATGAAGTTAACCCTTTTAAAGACTTTGATATAGAAACTTTTAAACTGCAAAACACTACCCCTGTATATATTTTTGATGAACGATATCCAATTTTAAATATAAAGTATGAAAATCAAGAAAATGGGTATACTTATAAATATAATAATGCTTATGTAAAAAATCTCACCGATCTATCCGAGGGAGAAGTTTTAGGAATAATGAGTCAGGATATATCTTTTAATATTGAAAAAAATTCTTTAGAGCCACAAATACTCATTATGCACACTCACGGCACAGAGAGTTTTCAGCCAGAGGGACAGATGAGCTATGATCCAGATTACACCTGTCGCTTAACTGATAATAGCGAAAACATAACTTCTGTTGGCGAAGTACTTGCTGATACATTAAATAATTTAGGCTACAACACTCTTCACGATACCTCTTTACATGATTATCCAAGCTATAATGAGAGCTATGAAAGAAGTGCTATTGTTGTAAAAGAGTATTTAGAGAAATACCCTTCAATTAAAATAGTTTTAGATGTTCATCGTGATGCCATTGAGCAAAATTCTTCAAGAGTTGCCGCTGTAACTACTGTTAATGGAATTCAATACGCCCAAACTATGATAATTAGCTGCGCTGATAATGGAAATATGAACATTCCAAATTATGAGGAAAATTTAAAACTTGCTACACTACTTCAAGATTCTCTTGAAACAAACTACACTAATATCACAAGGCCTATTTTATTTGATTACCGCCATTATAATCAAGATTTATCCATTGGTAGTTTACTTATAGAAATAGGCTCACACGGAAACACACTCTCTCAAGCAAAGCAAACAGCTAAAGCTGTTGGTATTAGTTTAGCTAGGATTTTTGATGAAAGGCAATAACAACTGATATATTGACATCTATATTTGTGGTGATATAATGAAATTAAGCACCTATTATTAAGGACTTTTAAAAACAAAGAAAGAGGTACAAAATCATGGAATTAAAAGGAAGCAAAACTCATGCTAATCTACTAGAGGCATTCGCTGGCGAAAGTATGGCAAGAAACAAATATACCTATTATGCTTCAAAAGCAAAAAAAGAAGGATATGTTCAAATATCAGAATTATTCCTTGAAACAGCAGGCAACGAAAAAGAACACGCTGAAATTTGGTTTAAACTTTTACACGATGGTGAAATCGGCTCTACTATTGAAAATTTAAAAGATGCTGCTGAAGGCGAAAACTACGAACATACAAATATGTATGCAAGAATGGCTGAAGAAGCTGAAGAAGAAGGCTTTAAGAAAATAGCATTTTTATTTAGAGAAGTTGCTAAAATTGAAAAAGATCATGAAGAAAGATATAAAAAACTTTTAGCAAACATCGAAGAAGGCATTGTTTTTGAAAGAGAAGAAGAACAAGTTTGGCAATGTTCAAACTGTGGACATGAACACGTTGGCAAAAAAGCTCTTAATGTCTGTCCTGTTTGCGATCATCCTCAAAGCTATTTTGAAATTAAGAAAACTAATATCTAAACAATTAACATTTTGTAAACAAATTTAAAGTGCAGTAAATTCTGCACTTTTTATTTTGAAATATTATTTTTTCATGTTATAATATTTGTATATAAAAATATGTATTGTATTCGGTTTGACCGATGAGAGGAGTTATTATGAAAAAATTAACTTATTTTTACCTGCAAAACTGCCCACACTGTAAAAGAGCATGGGCTTATCTTGAAGAATTATTAGAAGAAAATTCAGATTTTCGTGAAATTGAAATAACTCAAATTGAAGAACGCAGACATCCTGAAATTGCTGATAAATATGATTATTACTATGTGCCAACATTTTTTATGGGCGAAGATAAATTAGCTGAAGGCTCTTTAACTAAAGAAGACGTTAAAAAAGTTTTAGAAACAGCTATTAAATAGTATTTCTTTTGAAAGGATTATATAATTTTTAAATGAAAATATTAATGATAACAACAGGCGGAACGTTAGCTTGCAAAGAAACTAGTGATGGTCTTATGCCTTTATTAAAAGGCGAGGATATTTTAAATTTTGCAAAAGATAAAAGTGATATTGAAGTTTTAGATTTTCGTTTGATAGATTCCTCTATTATGACAGACGATGATAGAAGTGATTTAGCAAATCTTATATACTTAAAAAAAGATGATTATGATAGTTTTATTATAACTCACGGAACAGACAGCCTTGCTTACACTGCTTCTTATCTTGATTGTGCTTTAAAAGATTTTAATAAAACTATTGTATTAACAGCCGCTCAGCTTCCACTACTAAAAAAAGGAACAGATGCTATTGATAATTTAAATCTTGCAATAAAAGCCGCAAAAGAGGGATATTATAATGTTTGCTGTGCTATAAACAATAAATTATTCCCTGCAAAAACTATAACTAAAATATCAACTAATGATTTAATATGTTTTGAGAGTGCTAACAAAAAGTATCTCACTGCTCCATTAAAAAAATCTAACGGCGATGCAAAACTTCTTTTAATGAATAATAAAAAAATAGATGTAGTTTATATTACACCTATTTTAAAAAAAGAAGAAATATTAAAAAAAGACTTTTACACAGACATTATCGTTTTAGCTTTAGGCTCTGGAGGAATGCTTAATTCTCAATTAGAGGCATTTCAAATTTTAGCTAGTAAAGGAATTAATATCCACCTAAAAAGCCAATGTTTATATGGGTATATCGAAAATGTTTATGAAGCTCATAAGGCATCAAAACAATTTAATATTTTGAATGATATTAGCCTTGAACATGCTATTTACTCTTTAAAATTTTATGATAACTAATAAATTAAATAAAAAAACTCGTAGAAAATATCTACGAGTTTTTATTTTTATTCTAAGTTTAATTTTTCTTTAAATATGTAATATGTTATAAAATAAGAAACAAATATAAACACAAACGAAGTTGAGTTTGTAATCCATAAAGTTTGGTCCCATATTGCATCAAAAGAATCAACATTTGAAATGCTAGATAACGCTGTAACTATTGCAGTTATAAATGTTCTAACTGTTGAATACGCAACATAGGAAACGATAGATCCTATAATTTTATTTGAGAATAAACTACCCATAGCTATTGCAGCATATACAAATATTATCCCTTGTGTTACTTGTATAAAGAATGTAATAGTTAATATTCCTTCAAATATAACCACTCTTAACCCTTCTAAAAAATCTTCAAAAGGAATTTCTCCAAAAATTATAACAAACACAAATGCGCAAAATATCATAAATATAATAGTTAGTATAATTAAAATAAATGCAGTTATCATTTTTGAAATAATTAGAAAATGCGGGCTAACTGGAAGGCTGTGCATAAAATAGCCTTCTGTCTTAATTAAGTTTGTGTAAAATCTTGACATTATAAAAAAGCCAACCATCGTAACCATAATTGTTAGCGAAATAACCGTTACACTTGTTATAGTGCCTGTTAAAATATTAATTAATGTGTTATCCATTAAATAATCGCTATCAGCTACAAATTTTAAAACTCCTGATGTTAATAAGCATAAAAAGAATACAATTCCATAAAAAGGCGTAAATGTTTTTACGGTATCGTTTATTTCATATTTTAATAATTTTCCTAGCATTTGTACACCTCCCTAAAAAATTCATCAATGCTCTTTTGATATTTTTGACGCACTTCATCAACAGTTGTAACAAGGCCTACTTCTGCATAATTGATGAATATAACCTGATCTAACACTTTTTCAATATCACTCACTAAATGAGTTGAGATTAAAACTAATGCCTCTGGATTATAATTTCTAATAATTGTATTTAAAATATACTCTCTTGACGCTGGATCAACCCCGCCAATAGGCTCATCTAAAAGATAGATTTTTGCATCCCTACTCATAACTAATACAAGTTGCACTTTTTCCTTCATACCTTTTGATAAACTTTTATATTTGCTATTTGGATTTATTCCAAGTTCATTTAGCATTGTGTATGCTTTTTCAATATTAAAATCAGCATAAAAATCTGCAAACATATCAACGATATCATCAACTTCCATTGAGCCTTTTAATATCTCTTTATCTGGAAGATAAGCTATCATTGCTTTTGTTTTTGCACTTGGCTTTTGACCATCTATTAAAATTTGGCCGCTCGTAGGAGTTAAAAGCCCCATAATTAATTTAATTAATGTAGTTTTACCGCTCCCGTTAGGTCCTAAAAGACCTATAATATTTCCGCTATATAAATTTAAAAAAACATTATTTAATGCAACTGTTTTTCCATAATTTTTTGTTAATGCACTTATTTCTATTAATGGGCGCATATTATTCCTCCAATTTATTTATAATTTTAATAAGCTCTTGTTTTGAAACTCCTATTAAATTCATTCTTTGATAAAATTCTTTTACTTCCTGTTTTATTAAATCATTTTGTAATAATTCAATAGTTTCTATATTAGTTGTAACAATCCTGCCGCTTGTTCCATTTGTTATCACTAATTTTTTTTCTTCTAATTCACCTAACGCTCGTTGTGCTGTGTTAGGATTAATATTGGCTGCCGCTGCTATATCTCTAACAGATGGAAACCTTGAACCTAAAGGGTAAACACCCCTTAAAATATCAAGCATTATAATATCCGCTACTTGAAGATATATCGGTTTATCTGCTATAAACTTCCATGCCATAATATCACTCCTTTCAGTGTATCGACAGTTTAATACAATGATACTGTATTCTCATCGATTTGTCAATGTTATTCTGCTTTTTTCCTTATTAGCGGAACTTCTATTTCGCTTAAAATTAAGCTAATTAATATCAAACTTCCCCCTATAGCCAAATTAAATGTAAATTTTTCAAATCCAAATAAAATACTAAATATACTTCCAAACACACCTTCTAAAAGAAAAATTAAACTTGAAGTGCTGGCTGAAAGATATTTTTGAGCCATAACTTGCATAGTTTGGGCAATAAAACTAGAGCCAATTGCTAGATATAAAATAGGCATTACAACTGTTTTGTAATCTATTACGAAAACTTCGCTTCTTTCAAAAATAAAAAAGTATATAAGTGAGCCTAAAAACAAAGTTAATCCTAATAAAAAAGCCCCTGCCGCAAAATGTCCGCCCTCTGGTGGTTTTGCAAGCATTACAATAGCTAGTGCAAATGAAAATGCACAAAGAAGTGTGTATATATCACCAATATTAATAATAAAGTTTGTATTAAAAATCCCTGATAAAATCGCCATACCTAAAAGGCATATAAAAACAGCTACAAACACCTTTAATCGAGGTTTTATTTTATATATCGCCCATGCTATCAGTGGCACCATAACAACATTTGTTGTAGTTATAAAAGATGAATTCGATGGCGTTGTATATTGAGCGCCTATTGTTTGTAATAAAAATCCTAAAAAATTAAACGTTCCTATTAATATGCCTATTTTAAGTTGCTCTTTTGACATATGTATAATTTGCTTTGGAAAAAAACAAAATACCAATAAAGAGAATATAAATCCTCTAACTACATTTAAAAGCCCTGGAGGAAATCCAGTGTCTAAAATAATTTTTGTGGCAACAAAGCCCCCACCCCAAATTACAGTGGTGATTATTAACATCGCTACTGCTGTTTGCTTTTTCAAAATTAATCCCCTCCCTTTTCTGCATTAATATATTATAACAAAATTTATGATTTTTAACAACAAAAAACTTGAAAACTTGTAATTAAATTTTAATATATAAATACTATTATTTTGTGGTATAATACAAATATAAATTTTTGAATAAAGGATGATTTTAATTTTGAAAACTAAAATTATAAGTTTTGTGCTAATGCTTAGCTTAATATTAACTGGCTGTGCACAAGAAAGCGATGATACTTCTCATATTTCAAGCGAAATAAGAGATAAGCAATCAGT
The DNA here is from genome assembly GCA_964369915.1 of uncultured Oscillospiraceae bacterium. Taxonomy (GTDB): domain Bacteria; phylum Bacillota; class Clostridia; order Oscillospirales; family Ruminococcaceae; genus RGIG3102. The sequence goes on from CAYJGG010000071.1 coordinate 7,685, forward strand.
TGTTATATTCGATGTATTTGACACTATAATTTCTTTAGTTAGCTATCAAGATGAAGCTGATTTTGATGCTATGCACGATTATGTTGAAAGTGAATATATCAGATATAATCAATTATATGATATTTATAATAATTATGATGGAATAAACAATATAAAAACTATTAATGATAATGCTGGCATTGCCTCTGTTAAAGTTGATGCTGAAATTATTGAGCTTTTAGAGTTTAGTAAAGAATGGTATTATAAAACGGATGGCAAATTCGATATCTCAATGGGCACTCTATTAGATGTTTGGAGTGATGTTAGAGAAGAGGCTACCGTTTATGGAAATGCCGTTATTCCAACTTATGAAGAATTAGAGCCTTTAGCTAGTGCTGCTAATATTGAAGCTATTGTTGTAGATAAAGAAAACTCAACTGTTTTTATTACAACAAGCGAAGTTCAAATTAACGTTGGCGCTGTTGCTAAAGGATTTGCAACAGAAAAAATAGCAACTTCTTTAGAAAGCACATACGATAATTTTGCTATTTCTGCCGGCGGAAACGTTAGGATTTATGGCCAGCCTTTTGACGGAGAAAGATCTCGTTGGGGCGCTGGTATTCAAAATCCATTAGTCGATGATAATTTTATATCTGTTGGTGGAAATATCGACCTTGCATTTTTAAATGGAAGAATGTCGCTTGTATGTTCTGGTGGATACCAAAGATACTTTGTTAAAGATGGTGTAAGATATCATCATTTAATTGATTTAGAAACACTTTATCCTGGAAATAATTATGCTGGCGTAGCTGTGTTTTATGAAGACAGTGGGGTATCTGATGTTTTATCAACTGCCATATTCTTTATGGAGCCTGTCGATGCTATTAAATTCATAGAAACTATTGATGGCGCTGCCGCTCAATTAATTGCACTCGATGGAACAATTTACAATTCAAGCGACACAGCCTTATACCTTTCTAGCGCAGGTATTACCTCTACAACTCCTTAAACATCATCGATTGCAAAATTAATGACTACAACTAAATTATTCAATACAAAAATCAGCATCGAAATATTTTCGATACTGATTTTTTATTTTATATAATCATTTCGCAATTTTCTATAAGCATTTTAGAATAAACTATCTTCTCTTTACTAAATGAATTTTTAGTTAATGGCAATTTATGTTTTGCCTGCAAATAATCAAAAGGGTATGCTTTTTGATTAAGAATATTTAAACGAACGCAATGCGTTATAGTGTCTGAATTAAATTCATGTCTTTGCGAAAATTCTTTGTTTGTGTTTTCTATTTTTTTGCGATACTCCATATTTAATTTTGATTGCTTATTCAAATTTAATAAAGCGCTTGCAAATTTAATATAGCTATTACTTTCTTCGCCTCTCATCACCATGTCCCTCTCTATTACATTATATTTAGTACTCAATTAAGTACTAAATATAGTATAATATTTTTCCTTAACCTTGTCAAGAATTTTAAAAATAAAAAACAGTGCTCTATAG
>CAYJGG010000072.1:0-8979 GCA_964369915.1 uncultured Oscillospiraceae bacterium
AGCGCATCGCCAATTCCAACACAAAGCCCAGACGTTGCGCAAAGCGCATCGCCAACACCATCACAAAGCCCGGAAGCTTCACCAAGCGTATCTCCAACACCATCACAAAGCCCGGAGCTTGTAAGATTAACACTAGAAGAATTAGGAATAGAACTTCAATACGCACTTGGAGAAGAAAATGAGAATACAAGCACTAGAGAACTGACTGTATTAGCAAATCTTCGAAACGACACATTAGCAAAAGATGTTGAAATTATTATATATAAAGACGAAACTTTACTAGAAAAGAATAGTAAAGGTAATTATGATGTTAATGATAAAGATGAATTAGATGTTCAAATACTCTATACGTTAATTGACGCAAAAGAAATAAACTTACTAGATGAAAATTCACAAGAAGTTTTAAATGATAAATTAAATAGTGAAGAATATATAGTTAATGAAAAATATGTTGTTGATTTTTCAGCATTTCCGTCTATCGAAACATTAGAATTACCAGAAAATGAATTAGAAATAGTAAGAGAAGGTTCAGGAGAAGTTGCAGTAGTTTTTCATTTAGATGGGGTAGGTATAGCAGATAATTCTCGAATTTTACTTTTAACAGTAAGTAAATTAACTGAAGGAAATATCAGCCTTGCTAAAGAGATACTATCAGTAGATATCGAGCCTTCGCAAGGAAATCAAGCAGATGTTATAAATCCAGAGCCTTTATTAGGCGATATAACAACAGCGCAAGTAGAAGCAACAAAAGGTGCAACATATGATGTTATAGTTACTTATTTAGATAAAGATGGAGTGACAAGCACACAAACATTCTCAGAAATCGTTTTAGTTTCTGATGCTTTAAATTATATTTACACTAAAGTTGATGGGAATAATGACGGCGATACAACAGATACCGATACAGATTATGTTATTTTGAATTCTTATAGAGATCCGGCTCCAAAAGATATCGCTATTATTCCAAGCTTTATTGATAATATTCCAGTTAAAGAAATAGGAGCAAATGCTTTTGAAGGCCGTTCAATACAAGCTATTGAATTTGAAGAAAATAGCCAGATTGAAATTATTGGTGTTAAGGCATTTTTTAACAACCCTTTAAAATCTATAACTTTACCAGATAGTGTTACAACAATAAATGCAAATGCCTTTCAAGATAATAAAATGTTAACTAGCATAAATTTACCAAGCAATTTAATTACTATAGGTGACTACGCATTTAGTAATGCTGGTATTGATTCAACTGGATTTGACATTTCTATTCCAGCTACAGTTACATCAATAGGAAAGTATGCATTTTCAAGTTCAGCTTTAAAAAATCTTACGTTTGAAACAAAGATTGTAGATGGTAAAAAAACTACAGATTTACGCACAATTAACGATTATGCTTTTTCTTCTAGCCATGTAATAGAAGCAAATATACCAGAAGGTGTAACAAAAATTGGCTCATATGCTTTTTACAATACATATAGTTTATCAAAAGTAACAATACCAACAACGGTTAAAATTATATACACATATTCATTTGGTAGAACTTTAGACACAGGTTTAGCTAGAAGTAAAGTGGAATTACATTTACATAATGGTATTACCACGTTAAGTCAGCATTCATTTACTAACTCACTTATAAGCGAATTTAATTATATTGACACTAATGCTGAATATATAGCTGAGTGGGGAATAGAGCCATATGTATATATTAATAAAGATGTAATTGAAAGCGATAAAAAGTATCGTTTACCTGAAAGTGTAACTACAATAGGATACTATGCTTTTGCAAGAACTTCATTTACAAAACTAATTTATCCATATAATGTTAATACAGTTACTGGCTATTTTAGATGTGAAAGCCTTAAAACATTAATTATAGAAGAATATGAAGTTGATGGAGTGTTAAAGGGTGCGAGTGGTGTATCTATTGGAGGCTATTGGAATACAAAACCATTTAATTATTTAACTGAAATTTATCTGCCATCTAACACAATTAAAAATCTTACAAATACGATGATACCAGGGGCTGTAAATCTTGAAATTGTAGCATCTTATGCTGATTACATTGATATTTATAAAGACAACAATACTCAAAGAAAAGAAGAAATAACGGGCAAGCTTTATATCCCATATAGTGTAGAAACTATAAGTAAAGCAAACTTTAATTCTCCAAATTTTACAGAAGTTCACATCGGAGATGAAGTGAATGGAACTAATATAAAATCTATAGCAGAAACGGAGTTTACTTTAGGTGGAGCTAGATTAGATGTATTTAGAATTTATGCTAATAGCACAAAAGAAGACGGCACTCCACTTTTACTAAATGCTTCATGGGGAGCAGTTGTGCAAAATGTTACGTATAATGATATTGTTGTAGTTGAAGGTGACTATGATGAAGATGGATTAATAGAAAAATACACAATCGCTTTAAATAGCGGTGAAATACAATACTACGATACGCAAAGCGAAGATAAAGAAATAACAATACCAAATTCTGTAATAATTAATGGGCAAGAAGTCGAAATTAAAAAATTGAGTGGTACTGCATTTACACAAAACAAAACAATAGAAAAGGTTGTATTTTCAGATGACAGCCAAATAACAACAATAGAACTAAGTACTTTTGAGGGTGCATCGGCATTAAGAGAGGTTGTTATTGGTGATAGTATAGTTTCTATTGGAAGAGAGGCTTTTAAATCTACATCATCACTTAAAACCATATCTTTTGGAAAAAATGTTAACTTTATTGGTGAATATGCATTTGAATGGTCTGGTGTTGAAGTTGTTGAATTTGCAGCGGCTGATGAAAATTCACCTTTATATAATGGATATGAATTATTCTTGTCTAGCAGGGCATTTAGAGAATGCAGAAGTTTAACTGATGTGATAGTTAATAAGACAGGGCTTGTAGGAGCAGGGGCTGTTTTGTTTGAAAGAGGTGGGCGTAATCCGAATCAAGCTGAAATAAACTTTACTATTATGACAGAAGTTTCTCCTGCATTTAGCAGTGTAATGTTTCAATATTATTTTAATACAAATTATTGGAACAATATATATGTAGTAAACTTACCTAACCTTAAAGACAGTGAAGATAAATCAGTTTTCCCTTGGGGATACACTAATTATCATAACGAAGGGTTAGTAAATCTTAATGTTTTTTATGAAGATACATACGAAGTGGATATCGATGGAAATGGTTTATCTGATGGATTATTTAACACATCAACTAACACAATACAAAAATATGTTGGGGATGCTGGTAATCTTACTTCTATTACAATACCAGAGTATTTTGAGATAGAAGGGCAACAATACCCAGTTTTATCACTTGGAGTTAAATCTTTCTCATCTACTTTAAGTAAATTAGTAACTGTTAGAACTCCAGTTAATTTAAAATCAATAGGTACAAACGCCTTTTACCTTCTTAAAAATTTACAGGCGATAGAGCTCCATAAAAATTTAACCTATATTGGTGCTGGTGCATTTAGCAATTCACCTAATTTGCAATCTTCAAGTATTGTAAATAATGCTCCTGCAAATACAACATTTGAAATACCAACATCAGTTACAAATATTGGTATAGTTGCTTTTTCAGCAAATAATAAAATACAAAACCTTATAACGTCAGTAGCAACTAATAGGAGTTTTGAATCGATGTATGCTTTAAAAAATGTATCGTTTAATAGGCAAGTGACGGCTATTTCTACACAAGCATTTCAAAAATGTACATCACTTGAAAATGTTGTATGGCCAGAAGGACTAAAAACTATTGGAGATTACGCATTTTATCAATCGGATTTAAGAAGTATAGTATTGCCAGAAGGCGTTACAACTGTTTCTCAATATGCATTCTATACAGAAGATCCAACACATTATTTAACTCAAGTTTCAATACCAACAACTATTACAGCAATAGGTGTAAAAGCGTTTGCTTCATCAAACACTGGTCTTGTATTAGGTGTGCCATCAGCTGTTATTGAGCAAGTTTTTATTCCTGAACAATTAGCGTCAAATAAAAATATAAGTATTAAAACAGATGCCTTTAATAATAGATTTATAGAGAATATATATGTCGAGCATCCTTCAGAAGGCGCATATACAAATTCAGTTGGAGCAATGGGAGCAAAAGATCCAAACTCTTTAAATCTATCAGGAGAAACTCCTCGTAATTATGAGGGTGAATATGCAAGCTTTAAACATGAAACAAAGCTTGTTTTAGGCTCGTATGAACGTTTAGTTGAAGTGTTTGCAGAAGTAGCATCTGTTACTTCTGTTTCAAGAAGTGAGATAACAAAAATACAAGAGCCAAGCAACGTGTTTATTAACAACACTACACAATCAGCTGATTCAGTGACTGATACAGCAGGACTATTCTATGAAAATGGAACAGAGGTTAATGGTAATATTACGAATTACACGACTAGTGATAAAGTATATTATTGGCCAAATGCAGGTGCTAGTGATGTAATGAAATACACTCTTAAACCTACCGATACAGCAACGCATACGTATAGTTTTGATTTTTATGCATCAACAAACTCAGGTACAGTTAAATATTCTGTATATGTAGGGAAAATTGGTGTTCCAGAATTTACTCAAAGAGATAGCGAAGATCAAGATTTTAATATAACAAATGTTGAGCTGAGCCAAGAAGAAGTAAATTCTTTATTAACTGTTACTCTTGATGAATTAGAAAATAGTCTTTTAGAAAAAATAAATCCACTAGCTAAAACAGAAGAATTTCCAAACACAGGCACAGGATTATATTATAGTGAAGATGGTGAGGGTACTTTTGCTATTAGCGATGAAGATTTACAAAATGTTAAAGATAAATTAGAAAATGCATCTGCGGGAACAGCGATTCCTGTAAATGTAGTAACAACTTCGGGAACAGGGTTTACTGCAAATTTAGCTGTTAATATAACAAGAGTGCTAAAACCTTATGATTTTACTTTTGATTATAACTATGAAAAAGCTCCTAGCAATATAGTTATAGAAAATATAATCGAAGGAACAAAAATATCAGAAGAGCAAGATTTAATAGATCAAATACCAACTGGGTTAACTCGAGAAGGATTTGTTTTTGGTGGATGGCATACGTTGAAAAATTCAAGTTCGCTGAATAAGCAGGTAGATTTTGAAAGTTATATTGCTCCTAATTATGATATCACATTCTATGCTAAGTGGAATCCTTTAGTAACATTTAAAGTTGAAGGTGAAAGCGATGTAAGTATAGATAATAACGCTGGTGAATTAGTCGAAGTTCCAAGTGATGTTCTAAAAAGCGTTAAAGATTATACGAATAATAATGATTTAACTTTTGCAGGATGGACATTAGAAGACGGAACCTTATGGGAAACAACTACTTCACTAATGCCAAATGAGCCTATAACACTTACAGCGCAATTTATTGAAAAAGATGTAATTGTTTTTAAAGTTGTGGGTGGAGCATGGAATGAAGATGTTTCAGATAATAAAAATATTGAACAAAAATTAGAATTTGAAGAATCTGAGTCAGGCGAAAATTTAACAGCAAGTCTTGATGTTCCAAAAGGTATGATTGCCGACGTTGAAAATGGTTATTTACAAGATGGCGGAGAGTGGTATTACGAAAACGAAGAAGGGATTTTAACAAAACTTACTTCAAATAGCGGAAATCCTCCAGAAGTTATCACAAAATTAAATCATTACGATGATTTAAATGTGCCACAAGTTTATGTGTATATGTTCTCACTTCGAAATCAAACTATAGAGTTTGATGAAAGAGATGAATCGTCGACAGGTGAAGAATTTAATAAAGCTAGTAAAACAATACCATACGGCACAAGAATAGATATACTACTAGCAGGCGGAACATTTGATGGTAATCCATATGGGGATGAAAATGAAAATCTTCAATTTGTAAAAGAAAATTATATATTCTCAAATTCTAGCGAAATAGAAAATCCAACTAAAATAAATGCTGTTTTTGTTGGCTGGACGTGGAAAGAAGCAGAAAATGGACAAATAACATTAACAGCTAATTATCTAACAGACAAAATAGGAAATGGATTTGAGCCTGATGGAATAGCAGATAGATTTCAAGCAGTTATTTACTACAATATTGAAAATGGATTATGGAATGATTTAAGTGATGAAAGAATAATTGAAGTAATCACTTTTAGAGATTCAAGTAATAAGCTATCTAGTGAAAAAGGAGCAGAGGCTAATTTGAATTACACGCCAGTAGAAATGAAAGCAGATGCAAATCATTCACAGCACACAGGCGAATGGTTTGAAAATAGCGCTACTGGAGAAAGTATTTCAATTCCTACAAAAATCACAAAGGCAAGCGATGGTGATATTTCAAGTATGACACCATTTAAAAATTATGTTCATTCATTTACTGAAAAAGTTACAATAGAATACTATACTTTTGATGAAGATTTAGGTAAATTAGTAATTGAAGATGCAAAAATTGATTACGGAAGTAGTATTACAATAAACTTAAATGGTGGCACATCAAATCAAATGACAGAAGGAACTATTGTTACTGATTTTAATAATTTAATATTAAATTACACTGGGAACAATATGCTTGAAAATCTTACAAAAGATTTATCAGTGTTTATGGGCTGGGAATTGACAGAAAATTCTATTAATGAAAATGGTCCTGATACCTACACTTTAAACGCAATATTTGAAGATGATATCTTAGGCGAGGGAGAAATAATAGATGGTATTCCAAGCATAAATCAATCGGATAATGTTCCAGATAAATATCAAGCAATAATACAATTTGATATCGAAAATGGTGCATGGGCAGATGGCAAAACACAAACTATTCAAAAAATTATAACTTTTTATAATGAAAATGATGGTTGGTCGAATGAAGATGATGCAAAAGGCAAAATAACAGGCGTTCCAACTGGAATGAAAGCAAATAGTGGTTTTGAAAATGGAAAATGGGATATAGCTGTTAGTGAAGATATAGAAATAGAGTATAGCAAGTTGACTGCAGAAAATGAAGACGGAATAAAATTAAAAGAATATTTATATTCATTTAGCGAAATTTTCATCCCAACAACTGAAGATAATACACAGCCAACACCAACACCGTCAGCAGTTCCAGTGCCTACAGTGGCTCCGATTCCAACGCAAGAGCCTATTGAAAGTCAAGAAGAATCACAACAGCCAAGCGAAACTGAGCAACCAGAGTCAAGCCCTACTCCTGAAATAGATAGACCAGTTATAGAACTTGAAGATGGTGAACTACCACCACCACCAATACAACCTGAAAATCAGGAAACTCCAAAGATTGAAGTGAGTGGAACTGAACTTTCTCCAGAAGATTTTACTATTAATGAAACAGGAATAGTGTTTAGTGAAGACTTCCTTTCAACATTACCAGATGGAGAACATAAGATTACTATGCAAGTTGGGGAAGAAATATTCGAAACATCAGTGATAGTAGAAAATGGTGTTCCACTAAGTGCATATCAATGGGTGGAAGGCGATATTTGGAGTGTATTTAATCTGATTTCTGTAGTTATCTTAATTATAAGTGCAGTAGTTTATCTACTTATATCAAAAAAGAAACAAGATGAAAACGATAAAATTGATGAAGAAATGAAGAAAAAATATGCGACTAAAAAGAAAAGACATTTAATTACATTAATTTTTATAGCTTTAATTTCAACAGTGTTGCTATTTATAACTCAAGATTTCACAAATCCTATGGGATTGTTTGATGAATACAGTTTAGTATTTAGTATACTTTTTGTTTCAGATTTATTAGTGATAATATTATCGAAAACAAAAAAAGAAATTGTGCATTAAAAAATCGCTTTTAAACACAAAATACAAGATAAGAGATAACAGAAATGTTGTCTCTTATTTTTTTATCTAAATTAATGACTAATAACACTTTGATAAGTATAAAATAATAAAAATATCCGAAAATTAGACATCTATTATCACTAAATTAAAACACACTTTATGAATAAAAAGGATAAATATTAATATTTTATAAAATATTTAACATTAATAAGTAAAGTTTTTCAAAAACAATTGAAACATAAATTAATAAAATGATAAAATTACTTGAAAGGGTAAATAAACCCAAAATAAAGCAATGAGAAGATAGGACGGGGATAGTAAATGAAATTAAACAAGAAAATTACTGCAATGTTAATAGCGATGTTTATATTAGTGAATATGACTTTTCAGCCATATTCATTAGCAAGTGCTACAACAGACAACAGCTTATTAACAGTAGATCAGACAGGCGGAGAGGTTTTGCCTGAGGTTATAACAATAACAAATGTTAGTATAAACTCAGGGGAAGAAACTCAAACAATGCTCGCTGGAAGTAGTGAAGCTGTTGCACTGCCAAAAGTTAATATAACGCTTTCAGATAGCTCCACGCAAAGTGTAGAAGTTTTATGGGTGGCAGATAAAGCAGTTGATACAAATATCGCAGGGGTATACACATATTTGCCTACGATAGATACTTCTGTTAATAGTTTAGCCCAAGGAGTTGTGTTGCCAAGCTTTGTTTTAACGGTAACAGAGCCAGCACCAGTGCAAACTACACCTCCAGAGTCTGAAGATGTAGATAATAAAGAAAATGAAAACACACCTAAAGTGATTATTAGTGTACAAGCTTTGCGAGATGAAGTTAAATCACAAGAAATCACAGTAGGTGATATAGTTGTGCCGATATTACCAAACCTAGATGTTGTTTTAGAGGGTAATATTAGTGAAAATATAGAAGTGGTATGGACAGCTGATAAAGAATTTGATGTAAATATAGAAGGTATATATACTTATACTGCTTCTTTAGATTCACAAAAATACAGTTTTGCAAAAGATATTGAAATTCCTACTATTACAGTTGAAGTGAAAGCAAAAGAAAATGCAGATGCTGAATTGCCTATTCCTGATGGTAATGCTGGAGCTAAAATAGGAACAACAGGAGGAACAACAGGAGGAACAACAGGAGGAACA
>CAYJGG010000073.1:0-6626 GCA_964369915.1 uncultured Oscillospiraceae bacterium
ATTTTAACCATTGTTGCATATAACGGCATAATCATAAACGGTAAATAGTTATAAACCATACCTAAAACAACTGCGCCACTTGTGTTTATCATTTCAAAAGGTCCAAGACCAATAAGGCCAAAAAGCTGATTTATTAAACCATTATTTTCTAAAAGACTCATCCAAGCGTATGTGCGCAAAAGAAAATTAAGCCACATTGGCAACACGATTAGCATAAGCATTATTTTTTGATTTATCGCTCTCATCCTTGATAGCATAAAACTTATAGGATACGCTATTACAAGACAAATAATTGTTGCAAAAACAGCCAGCATAATACTATTTAAAAATACTGCTGAATATTTGAATAAATCGCTTATATTTGCTAAAGTAAAGTTTCCATCGCTAGTAGTGAATGCAAAAAACACAACTAAGCATAATGGAGCAAATATAAAAACCATCATCCATAATAAATAAGGTGTACTAACTTTTTTTGTATTCATAATTTAGTCCCTCATTCTTTTCATAATGTGAATTTCTTCAGGACCAATATTCATACCTATTAAATTGCCCACTGTTTGAATTTGAGTAGAATGGATAAGCCAATCAAAACCTCCCTGCTCTACCGTTATTTCATAGTGTACCCCTTTAAATATAACGCTTTTTACAACGCCTTGAAGCGCACCTTGAAGTGAAGGCACAACCTCGATATCCTCAGGACGAATAACAACATTAACAAGCTCATTTGGGCTAAACCCTTTATCAACACAAGAAAACTGAGTTCCGTTTATTTCAATTAAAAAGTCTTTAACCATAATACCATCAATAATATTACTCTCACCAATAAAATCTGCAACAAATGAGTTAATTGGCTCATTATAAATATCTGTTGGTGTTCCGATTTGCTGAATAATACCATCTTTCATAACTACAACGGTATCGCTCATTGTTAAAGCTTCCTCTTGATCATGCGTTACATAAACAAAGGTTATTGCCAAAGATTGCTGAATGCGTTTTAATTCTAATTGCATTTCTTTTCTAAGTTTTAAATCTAATGCGCCTAGTGGCTCATCTAAAAGTAAAACTTTAGGGTGGTTTACTAATGCTCTTGCAATAGCAACCCTTTGCTGCTGTCCACCTGAAAGAGTTGTTGTATCTCTTCTTGCAAATTCACGAAGATTAACAATCTCTAGCATCTCTAAAACTCTTGATTTTACTTCTGCCTCAGGTAGTTTTTGCAGTCTTAGTCCAAAGGCAACATTTTCAAACACATTTAAATGTGAGAATAATGCATACTTTTGAAACACTGTGTTAACTTCCCTTTTGTACGGTGGAAGTTTAACGATGTCTTTGCCATCAAAAAAAACATTGCCCGATTTTGGCTCTAAAAACCCTCCGATAATTCTAAGTGTTGTAGTTTTGCCACAGCCAGATGGGCCAAGCAAAGTTACAAACTCTTTATCTTTGATATCAAGTGATAATTCACTTAATACGGTTTCACCGCCGAAATCAACAACAATGTCTTTCAAACTGATAATATTTTTGTTTTCCATTTCTAATCCCCTTTGCGGTAATATACTACGCCTTTACGTAGCCGATGTCAATTATACCAGCCCCGCAAAAGGTTTGTTACACCACAGTTAAAGTGGCTACAGCAGTACATACAACATCAGTATGTTGTCTTATTTCTAAGACAAGATTCACACTAACTGGAATTGTATATGTTTTCTATGTTTTTGTCAATAGATAATTTATTATTTTTCACTTTAGGTAATGTTTTTTTACAAATTATTTAATTTTTACAATTTTTTAATTAAATTTTTTATTTAATTTGATAAAAAAATAGAGAAACATCTCTGTTTCTCTACGATTTTTATCGATATCTATAACCATTATTTTATCGTATATTTTCGCTTATTTTAATGCAAAATCAAAATAAAACCCTACGAGTTTGAAAATGATTTTCAAACTTAGCCTAAGAACAAAGGTAAATCTTGAATGTAAAACAGATTTTCAGCCTCAAAATCGCTGCTTTCTTTTAGCACAGCCGCATACCCAACAACCTCACAGCCTATCTCATCAATTAATTCTTCCATAGCTTTAAATGTTCCACCAGTTGAAACAACATCATCAATTAATAAAACTTTTTTACCACGAATTTTATCTGCATCTCTACCATCAACAACCATAGTTTGCTCATTTTTTGTAGTTATAGATTTTACTACTGTTTTTATAGGATTTAGCATATATGCTTTAACATCTTTTCTAAACACTACAAAATCTTTTTCACCAAGATATGTGCAGATACTTTGAGCTAAAGGTAAAACTTTTGCTTCTGGGCAAACTATATAATCATAATCTACATCTTTAATTTTATCTCCTAAAAGTTTTGCACAATAGTTAGTTAAATTAGAATTCCCTAGTAAAACAAAAGAAGCTATGTGCAGTCCATCTTTAACTTTTGCAATATCTAAAACTTCAGTTCTTCCCTCTAAATCTAAATTGTAATGAGTTTGTCCTGTATATTGAATATTCATAAATATACCAATGCCTTTCTAAATATATGTTTAATTTATATTTTCTTTGGGTAATATAATTTCAAAAGATTGCTTTGTAATCACAAAAAATTAAACTAATATATGTATTATTTATATTAACCTTATATATTATATACAATTTTTAACTATTTTTCAACTTTAACTTTAAATTTTCATTAATTTAGTTTATAATTTATATTATCTTTTATAATATTATAATATAAATCTAAGTTTTCCTTTCGTGCATGATGTGTTGCACGCAGTTTACTCAATAAAGTAAACACAGAAAACTACAATAATGTAAATATTATTTATATAACATTTAAAACCTAAGGAGTATTTTTATGTCTGTTATTCTAGCAATTATGTGCTTTTACTATGGCACAAACAATATTATATCTGCTTTAAAAGTTCCGTTTTCAAGTTTTGAAACAATAAACTGGCTACTACTTTTAACAGGCGTTTTACTTATCCTTGTTGGAATTGCTTGCACTTATCAAGCTAATAAGGAATATAAAGAAAAACAAAAGCAAAAAGCTGAAGCTAATAATAACGTTCATAATGAAGATATTCCATCCAAAAATGATAATCTAAATGATACTAAAGAAATAATTTTTGATATTGATGATAGCGATAATTTTGATGATACTGATACAGATGATTAATTTTTAGAAACTTTTATCAAATTTTACTTTATTTTCTATAAATAAAATCCTTTTAATTAATGATAATATACTATGTAAAAGAAATACAAATTTAATTTTGAAAGGATGTTTATTTATGAATGAAAACAAAGATTTTATAAAAAACAAAAGAATTGATCATAATGTTATAAAAAATTATGATGATTTATTAAGAGATGAATACGCACAAACTTTAGATGCTATTTTAGAAAGCGAAGAAAATTCGCCAGCTAATAGTTTAATTAAAAAATATAATAATGATTCAATAGTAAATTCTTCTTACACAAAATCAACTAATAGATATAAAAATCTAAACGAAGAAGATTTAGAGAAAAAAACAGAAACTGAAGATGCTTATGATGTAACTCGAAAATATATTGATAGAACACAGTTTCCAACTTAAAATAATAAAAAAGGTGAAATTTATTTTCACCTTTTTTGTTTATTCAAATAATTTTAATTTACCAGAAGATATTAATTCTTTTACAATTACAACAGACACTGGAAGAAGTATTATTCCAATAAATCCAAAAATCTGTATTCCAACATACATTGCCATTAAAGTTGCTACTGGGTGTAGCCCAACTCTATCTCCCACAACTTTTGGCTCTAAAATCTGCCTTACAACTGTTACTATTGCATATAAAATTAATAAGCCTATTCCTAAAGGATAATTTCCTAAAATAATATTTATAATTCCCCACGGGATAACAATTCCACCTGTACCTAAAACTGGCATTATATCAAAAATCGAAATCATTAAGGCAATCGCAATAGCATTATTTATTCTTAATAATGATAAACCAATTGAAAGTTCTATAAATGTTATAAATATAATAATAGCGTATGATTTAATATACTGTTTTAGTGCAACTATTGAATATTCCTCAACTCCTAAAATTATTTCCTTTGTTTTAGGGCTCATTTTTTTATTTAAATAAGACATAATATTATCATAATCACTAGCTATAAAAAATGATGCTACAACAGAAATTAAAGTTGCTAAAAACACAGCTGGAACTCTTGCTGCATATCCTGATAGAACGCTTACAGCACTCATAGAAATACTGCTAATTTGATCGCTAATGCTATCATATAAACTGCTAGTTGCAGATTCAACTATCCCTTCTATACCTGGATCTATTCTAATTAAAGTGTTATTAATTGTTTGTATAAATCCATTAATGCTAGGCAAGATATCATTTGTGTATATCTGTGGCAAATTAGAAAACATATTAAGTAGTGACGCACCAATATTATATCCTAATAACAGAAGAATAAGCACCGTTGATATATAAAATACAGCTACAAAAAATATGGCACAAAATCCTTTTTTTATTTTTATTTTATTAGAAACTTTATTTATTGTTGGATATAATAAATACGCAACTAAAAATGCTATTACAAAAGGCAATAGCCAACTTGATAAAATATATAGTGCAGCAACAACAATTGCTATTATCACCAATACATATCCTGTGTTAATTAAAAAATTTATCCTTTTTTGCATATCCTTTTGCGCCTTTCTCTTACATACCTTTGCAGTATTTTAAATCTATAACCTAGTATTATCTTATATTTCTATTTTAATATATATATGAAATATAATCAACAAAAACTTGTTTTTAATTAAATATATGATAATATATATTATGTAAATAAAAATTTTTATAAGTAAGGAGAGGCATAATGAGTATAAGTTTATTAGATGTAATCGGCCCTGTGATGATAGGTCCATCATCTTCTCATACAGCAGGCGCTACAAAATTATCAAAAATTGCCACTTTAATATATGCTAAAGAATTCAAAAAAGTTATATTTGGTTTAGGTGGCTCTTTTGCAAAAACCTATAAAGGGCATTTTACTGATGTAGCTTTAGTTGCGGGTGCACTACTTATAAACGAAGACGATGAAGACTTAGTTAATAGCTTTGAAATAGCTAAAAACAAAGGCTTAGAATATGAATTTATCCCTATGGAGTTAAATTCATATTATGAAAACAGCTTAAAAATCATTTTTATTGATAATGATAATAATGAGTATTTCATCGAAGGCGCTTCTCTTGGTGGTGGGCTTATATTAATCACTAATATAAATGGATTAGAGTGCGAAATATCTGCTCAATGTCCAACTGTGATTATCAAACAACGTGATTTAAAAGGTGTTGTTTGCGATATTAGCACTATTCTAGCCGTAAATGATATTAATATTGGCGTAATGAAAGTTAATAGGGTTTCAAAAGGAGATATCGCTCACTGCGTTATCGAATGTGATAATAATATACCAAGTAAGGTTATTGATGAATTAGAAAATGTTAACAATGTTATTTCTGTAACGGCCGTTAACATTAATTAGGAGTTAAGATTAATATGTATAATAATGCAAAAGAGTTTTTAACTATTGCCAATAAAAATAATAAAAGAGTTTTTGAATTAGCTTTAGAATATGAAATGAATACATCTTCTCTTAGCAAACAAGATGTATTATCCCATTTTGAAAATCGTTTAGATATTATGATTAATTCTGCAACAAAGGCTCTTGATAAAAAACTTTCAACAAAAGGCGGACTTATCGACGGCGTTGCAAACACTCAATATCTTCATTCAAAAAACAATTCTGTTAGTGGTGATTATATTAATTTTGTTATGGCGCTTGCTTTTTCTTGTAGTGAGGTGAACGCTTCAATGGGTAAAATTTGTGCTAGCCCAACTGCTGGTAGCTGTGGAATTCTTCCTGCTGTTTTATATGGAGTTATGCAAAATAAAAACATTTCAAGAGAAAAAACTATTGAAGGATTAATTTTAGCGAGTGTTGTTGGATTAATATATACAAAAAACGCAACAGTGGCTGGCGCAGAAGGTGGATGTCAGGCTGAATGTGGCGTTGCAGCAAGTATGGCAGCGGCGGCGGCGGCTTATATGATGGGTGCTGATGATGAAACTTGTTTTAATGCGGCTAGCTTTGCTATGATAAATATTATGGGGCTTGTTTGCGATCCAGTAGCAGGACTTGTTCAGCTTCCTTGCGCGCAAAGAAATGCCTCTGGCGCAGTTAACGCTTTAATATCTGCCGATATGGCGCTTGCTGGACAAACTTCACATATTCCTTTTGATGAAGTTGTTGATGCAATGTTTAAAGTTGGGAAAATGCTCCCACCACAACTTCGTGAAACTGCCGGGGGCGGAATAGCTACAACACCAGCCGGACTTTTAATTTATAAAGAAATCTTTGAAAATTAATAGATTTTATTAAAAAATAATATAAAAAAAACGCAAAGTTTAAAACTTTGCGTTTTTTTATTTAAATATAATTTAATTTGGTTATGAACATGTGTAAACATGTTCTATACTTACACCAAACTTTTCGTTGCCACTCTAGGTGGCATTCTCGCTTTGCTTTTGCGAGAAAGAAATTAGTTTGGTTATGA
>CAYJGG010000073.1:6726-8699 GCA_964369915.1 uncultured Oscillospiraceae bacterium
CTCTAGGTGGCATTCTCGCTTTGCTTTTGCGAGAAAGAAATTAGTTTGGTTATGAACATGTGTAAACATGTTCTATTATTCCGCCGTAACCTTTTTACCAGCTATTTTAGCTCCATTTACTGATGAAACAATTAAATCTTTTTGATTTTTTGGAATTTCAACTAATGCGTAGCTATCTTTAATAGAAATACTTCCAATAAATTTAGAATGCACTCCACTTTCGCCTGCAACAGCCCCTAAAATATTTTTTGGTGTTGCTCCAACACTTTTACCTACTGAAAGGCGCATTGTGTAAACATCTTGGTTTTCAAGGTTTGATTTTTTTGATGTGTTTCTATCTTTTCTATCATTCGATATAAAATCTTTAAAACTGCCTTCTCTTCTTTCTTTAAAAGATGATTTATCTCTATCTTTTCTGTCTTTAAAAGCTGGCTTATCATCTCTATCTCTTCTTGATTTATAAGATGAATCTTCTCTTTCACGTCTTGGTTTATCAAATGAGCTTTCATTTCTATCTTTTCTATCTTTGAAATCTCTATCTTTTTTAAATTCGTCGTTTCTTTTTCTATCTCTGTCTCTATCTCTAAAAGAAGGTCTGTCATTTTCTTTTCTTCTTCTTGAATTATGAGAAGATTTATCTCTTTTTCTATCTAAATCAGCATTATCTGTATCGATAGTTTCAAGTTCTAGTGGTTTTATTTCGCTCTTTGTATGACGCATAATATCATCAAGTGCAACTTTTTGGCGTCTACCTTGAAGAAGTGTTACGCTTAATCCACCTCTACCCGCTCTACCAGTTCTACCAATTCTGTGAACATAGTATTCTGTTTGTTGTGGGATATCGTAGTTTATAACTGCTTCAACATTGCTAACGTCTATTCCTCTAGCTGCAACGTCGGTAGCGATTAAAACTTTTGCTCTACCACGACGGAAATCTTGCATAACTCTATCACGTTCTCTTTGACGCATATCGCCATGAAGGCCTCTAGCTTCAACATCTAAATCTTGTAAAGTATCGGTTAATTCATCCACCATTCTTTTTGTATTACAAAATATAATTGAAACGCCGATTTCTTTTTCTTCTAAAACAGCTAAAAGTGTGTCTGCTTTTCTTCCTCTTTTACAGTTAACAAAGTATTGATCAACTGAGTCAACTGTCATAGCTGGAGTTTTCACCTCAACTACCGTTGGATCTTTTTGATAATTATCAACTATCTCCATAATTGCCTTTGGCATTGTTGCAGAAAAAAGAATTGTTTGTCTTGTTTCTGGAGTTTTATTTAAAATGTCTTCTATATCATCACGAAATCCCATATTTAGCATTTCGTCTGCTTCATCTAAAACCACCATTTTGATTTCGTGAAGTTTAATAGTTTTTCTTTTTAAATGGTCTAAAATACGCCCAGGGGTTCCTATAACAATTGAAACGCCTTGTTTTAAAACTGGGATTTGTCTAGTTATTGGCTGTCCGCCATAAACTACCGCAGTTTTAACACCATGTGTGTACTTTGTAAGTTTTTTAATCTCATTGCCTGCTTGAATTGCAAGCTCTCTCGTTGGGCAGACTATTAAAATCTGCGGATTTTTCCTAATTGATGTATCAACTGCATCTACGGCAGGTACACCGAACGCTACTGTTTTACCACTACCTGTTTGGCTTTTGCCAATTACGTCTACTCCCTCGAGTATAAGTGGTATAGCCTTTGCTTGTATCTCAGTAGGTTTTTCAAAACCCATGTCTACTAAGGCTCTTTTTAGCGCACTTTTAATTTCAAAATTAAAGTTGTCTATCATTTTTCCTCATTTTCATATATTGCTCCCAATACATTTTAGCGACCGCAATAAAAAAATCGCTAAAACAATATAACTGATTTAGTATATCAAAAACTTTTCTAAAAGTAAAGAAAAAAATTATGAACATTAATTTCCTTTTAGTTAATTTATTCAAAACTGATATTTTTATTCATAAAAAA
>CAYJGG010000074.1:0-8659 GCA_964369915.1 uncultured Oscillospiraceae bacterium
ATTCCTTATTTTTCTAGTATTTTATTAAAGTTTCTTTACGAGTAGCAAGCTATATCCAGCTTGTTTTTATTTTTAATATTATGTATTACATAGCAACAACTACGTTGTATAAATTTAAAATAATTAATGCGATAAGAACAAATGTGAAGAATTTTTCAACAGTGTCTTCTTCCATTCTAGCTGAAAAAGAGCCACCAATAATTGCACCACTAATTCCACCAAAACACATAAATATAAGAGTTAAAACATTAAATTCAGGGATTGAATTTGTAGCTACAATTGTTAAAAGGCTAGCTAATTGAGAAAAAAGAATAACAAATATTGAGTTTTTTGCAGTTAGCTTTGGTGACATAGAGAAGAAATAATATAAAACAGCTATATTTATAGGTCCGCCACCAATTCCCAAAAACGAAGAAACCATACCTAGTGAAAATCCGATTAAAATGCATAAAATAGGATTTAAAACATTTAGCGTTTTAATTTTAGCCTTGTTTTTAACATATAAAAACACACCAATATTAATTACAAATAGAATAGCTGATTGAATTAATGTGACATTTCCAGTTACCATTGAAAATAAAGATTTTCCTAAAACACCGCCCACAGCAGCGCCGATAGTTAAAGGTATAGTTACAGAATAATTCATAACAATATTATTTTTTCTACCACGAATAAATGTGGAAATTGCCATTGTTAAAACGGTAGAGCTAGAAAGAAAACTAATTTGACTAGGACTAAGACCACCAAGTGCGTCCATAACAGGCTTTATAATTACACCGCCACCCATGCCACTTATTGAGCCGATAGTAGAAGCGAATATTGCAACTAAAAAATAAATTATTGTCATGATTTCTCCTATTAAATTCTTTTGTGTTATAAAAACTCATAATAAAACAGATACTCACTAAATTCAAATAATACTGAAATTAGCATATCTGTTTTAATTAAAAATATTGATAATTTATATAAATATTCTATCAAAATTGTCTGTTTAAGTCAAGAAAATTAGGCGCAATTATATCGCTATGGTATAATAAAAAATACGAAATATTAAAAGAAAGAGATAGTTATAAATATGAAAGCATTATTTCATAAATTTGCCTTGTTTTATAAAAAAATATTTAGTTTAATTCCATATTAAATTCGCGTGGTTTAATATAATAAATATAATAAATTGCACATACGATAAGTGAAACAATACTTGCAAAAATAATACCAAGACCAGTAATAAATAAATTTGTATTAGGAAGTCTACTTAAAAAATATGTGAATGGAATACGCACAAAAAATGAGCTTACTAGGGATTGTATCATTGTGAATTTAGTTTCGCCATATCCATTAAAGTATCCTAAAGTGCAAAATAGAATAGAAACTAATATAGTGTCGATTGCATAAATTTTAAGATATAGTAAGGCAGGCTCTATTATAAGAGGATCACTTGTGAAAAGCCCGATTAAAATATTTCCGTGGAAAATTGAAATATAAAATGCAAAAACTCCAACAAAAAGCGAAATGCCAATGCTGTATTTTAAAGCAAGTTTTGCCCTGTTTAATTTTCTTGCACCGTAGTTTTGAGCTGTAAAAACTGAGATAGCTTGCATAAATGAAGATGGAACAAGCATTATCATATTCGTGATTTTACTAACAATACCAGCGGCAGCAGAAACTGAAACTCCAAAGGTGTTTAAAATTGCAGTTATACAAATAAATGAGATTCTTCCTAAAAGAGTTTGCAAAGCAGCAGGAAGACCAAGAGATATAATTTCACCACTTATTTCTTTTTCATATTTAATATCTTTAATTGAAAAAGAAAAAGGCAAAGTTTTATTTTTTAGAAGTATTAAAGATAAAACAACGCTAAATCCTTGAGCAATAGTTGTTGCAATAGCAGCGCCAGCAGCACCCATGTCAAAATAAGCTACCAATATTAAATCAAGAATAATATTTAAAACGCAAGCAATAGCAACGGCGATTAAAGGGGTGTTAGAATCGCCAATAGCTCTAAAAATACTGCCTAATAGATTATACGAAACCATAAAAATCGTGCCAATACCTGAATAAAAAAGGTAGTCTTTTGTTGGATTAATTGATTCAACAGGGGTTTGCATTATTTTAGTGATAAAGTCATTAGAAAATAATAAAATAATAGTTACAAATAAAGTTAGCACTAAAAATATAACAATACTATTACCGATAACCGATGAAGTTTTTTCTTTTTGATTTGCTCCGATAAATCTTCCTATTAATATAGTCGTTCCCATTGAAAGGCCTGTGCAAAATGCAGTTACAGCTGTCATTAGTTGACTACCAATAGTAACGCCCGACACATCGCCAACTAAAGCAAATTGACCAACGATTAATAAATCAATAGAGCCGTAAGTAGTTTGTAAAACTAAGGATAAGAGTATTGGGATTGTGAATTGTAAAAGGCTAGGCAAAACTTTGCCTTCGATTAAATTTAAAGATTTATTCATTTTATCTCCCGTTTATTTTTAATTAATAATAATACAAATTGTACCATAAAAATAAAAAAAAGCTACATATTTATATTAAGATAAATACAAATAAAAAACAATGCTTTACAAAGGGATAGTTATAAGATATATTTAGATTATAGATATAAAAATAGAATAAATTTAATTATAAAGCATATGAAATTTAAAGAGGAAATAGGAATGAAAAATAAACAAACAATGTCATTAATTTGTGCATTAATAGGGTATTCAATATTTGGGCTTAGCTTTTTAGTGACAAAACAAGCTTTACAAGGAATAGATATTTATGTGATGCTAGCTATAAGGTTTTCTGTTGTATTTATAGTTATGACGCTTTTAATATTTTTAAAAATATTTAAAGTTAATTATAAAAATAAAGATATGAAAATATTATTTTTAATAGCCTTATTCCAGCCTATAATTTATTTTACTTTTGAAACAAACGGCATAGCTTTAGTCGACACTTCTTTTGCCGGAACAATTATGGCACTAGCGCCAGTTGTAACGCTTTTTTTAGGATTTATCTTTTTAAAAGAAAAAGTTACTATACTGCAAATTATCTTTAGCGCAGTTTCGGTTGTAGGTGTTTATATAACAACAATTGATCAAGGCGGTGGAGAATCTTCATTAATAGGGCTTTTATATATGTTAGGTGCTGTTACTGCCTCAGCTGCATATGCAGTTTTTAGTAGAAAAGCAAGTGGGATTTTTTCTGCCATTGAAAGGACATATATTATGTTTTTTGTAGGTGCTGTTTTCTTTTCATCGCTTGCGTTTTTAAGAATAGATGGCGATTACTATAATATGCTATTAGTTCCAATGATGAATATTGATTTTTGGATTGCTATTTTATATCTTTCAATACTATCTTCAATAGTTGCATTTAGTTTAATTAATTATGCGCTTTCAAATTTAAAAGCAGCTCAAATAACAATATTTGCAAACTTTGTAACGGTGATATCAATTTTAGCTGGAGTATTAATATTAAAAGAGCCATTTGGAATATATAAAGCTGTAGGCTCTGGTGTTATAATAATAAGTGTATATATGGTTAGCAGACAAAAAGCAGAATAACATTAAATAAATACTTTAAATTATAAAAAAAATTTGGCTATAAAAGTCAGATATTTTTTGTGTAAAATTAATATAATATTTACGTTTAGAGAATAGTTAATATTGAAATAAATGTCGAAATATGGTATAATTAGGGAAATATAATCGTTAAAATCAAAGAGTGTTATACATCGTAATTAAATTTTAAGTAGTTTAAATTACTGCTATGATAGAGGTGTAAAATGAGCAAGACCAAAAAAGTGATGATCATCGATGATAATGTTACAAATTTAAGTATAGCAAGAAAAGCTTTGTATGATGAGTATAATGTTATACTTATTAAAGATCCTAAAATGGCATTAATTGAAATACCAAACACAAATCCTGATTTAATTCTATTAGATGTTGAGATGCCAGAATTAAGCGGGTTTGAAGTTATACAAAAAATTAAACAAGATTTACAAGAGCCGTATAAAAGTATTCCTGTTATTTTTCTTACAGCAAAAAATGATGGTGTAAGTGAATTGCAAGGGTTTAATTTAGGTGCAGTTGACTATGTTAGAAAGCCGTTTTCGGCAGGATTACTTAAAAAAAGAGTTGAGTTGCATTTAAAATTACATAGTTATAGTACAAATCTACAGAATATGGTTAAAGAGCAGATAGCCCACATTGAGCAGCTTCAATATGCTGTTGTTTACTCAATGTCTGAGATGGTTGAAAGAAGAGATCACACAACTGGTGGGCATATTATGAGAACAAGTAAATACTTAAAAGCACTTATGCAAAAATTAATTGATGATTCTCCTTACTCTAAAGAATTATCAGAAATAGATATGAATATGTATGTTCATGCGGCTCAAATGCATGATGTTGGAAAAATAAGTATATCCGATCAAATTCTTTTAAAACAAGGAAAACTCACCGATGAAGAGTATGATATTATGAAACAGCATACTTATTTTGGATGGGATATAATTAAATCTAGTGTTCAAGATGTTCGCCATTTTCCATTTTTAGAAACGGCGGCTATGTTTGCTCTTTCTCATCACGAAAAATGGAATGGAACAGGATATCCAAAAGGATTAAAAGAACTCGAAATACCTATTTGCGGAAGGATGCTTGCTATTGCCGATGCATATGATGCGATTATTTCAAAGCGCCCTTACAAAGAGGCAAGAAAACATAAAGAGGCAGTTGAAATTATAATAAAAGATAGTGGCACGCATTTTGATCCTGTTATGGTTAAAGCGTTTGTGGATGTTGAAAAAGAGTTTGAAGAAATTTCAAAAATAGATTCAGATTAAAATAGATAAGAAAAGCTTTTTAATATTATATTTTATATAGTATTTATTTTAGATTGGAGAGTTTTATGTCCTTAAAAAATAATTTGATTACAGTTGATCATTTAAAACAGACACTTTCAATTACAAAAGTTGGCGTTTTTATTTGGAATTTAGAAACAGACCATGTTATATACAGTGATGAATGGGCTGAGATTGTTGGATATAAGCAAGAAGAATTAAAGCCTCATGTTTCAACATGGGAGTCTATGCTTTTTCCGAGTGATTTAAAAATAGCAGAAGAAAATGTTAATAAGTATTTAGCAGGTGAAGTGCCAGTTTATGAAGCAGAATTTCGTATGGTTAAAAAAGATGGCACTATTATTTGGGGACACGATAAAGGTAAAGTAACTGAATATACAAAAGATGGAAAGCCTCTTATTCTTTGTGGAGTTTTACAAGATATAACAAATATAAAATTAACAGAACAAATGCTAAGAGAAAGCACCGATATTTTAAATTTAGCAATCGAGGTTGCTGAGTTTGGCACGTGGGACTGGGATTTACAAAAAGATATTATATCTTATAATGATGAATATTTAACAATGCTGGGGTATAATCAAGAAGAAATTAATGGTTCACTTGCTGAATGGGAAAGCATGAATCATCCAGAAGATGTTGTTATGGTGTCAAAGTTATTGGATGAATTTGTTGATGGAAGAAGAGCAACTTATGCTTGTGAAACAAGGATGCGCCATAAAGACGGACATTATATATGGACAAGAGATGTTGGAAGAATTGTTTCTAAAGATGAAAATGGAATAGCCACGCGTGTTATAGGCGGGCATTTGAATATAGACAGCTTAAAAAGATCTCAATTTAAATTAGAAGAAACATTAAAAGAAATTGAAAATCACCAAGTGCATTTAGAAAAGGAAATAGAAATTAGAACTAAAACATTAACAGAGCAGGACGAGCTGCTAATGGTTGTTAATGATGTTTCGCAAAAATTATTAGCAGTAAGAAAAGCAGATGATTTTAATGAACTTCTTGTTGATTGTTTAAAAACTTTAACTATCGCTTATAAAACATCAGAATTCACTTTATGGCGATATATTAAAGTTTTAGAAAAAGAATTTTTTTATCTAACTCATTTATATAGGTTTGAAACAGATGATAAAATTATTTTTAATGTTGAGGATATAGAAGAATATATCACTGAACTCATTAAAAAAGGTGAAGACTTTCAAATTCATACAAGAGAAGATTATAATGTTATTATTAATTACAGCACTGTATCACCAGAACTTCGTTTAGCTTTTGAGAGCGAAAAAGCTATTAGCGATTTTATGACTGGGATGGGCAAAGATTGGCAAGATGATGTTAAAGACAAAATTGAAAATAGCGATAGCAGTATAGCATCAGCTATATTTTTGTATAATGATTTATATGGAATTATTGCAACAGGCAGTAATTCAGGGAGTTTAAAATATTCAGAAGCGCAAGAAAGTATGCTAGATATAAGCGGAAAACTTTTTGCGAATGCGCATAAAAAGTATGAAATGGACGGAGAACTAAGAAGTGCGCACGAAGAAGCACTATTAAGCTCAGAAGCAAAAACTAATTTTTTAGCTAATATGAGCCATGAAATACGAACTCCATTAAATGCTATTTTAGGTATGTCTGAAATTGTTTTAAGAGAAAGTAAAGGCAGAACTACCGAGGAATATGCAAAAGAAATTAAAAAAGCTAGTGAAAGTTTATTAGTTATAATAAACGATATTTTAGATATATCAAAAATCGAATCAGGAAAACTTGAAGTTATTAAAGTTGAGTATAATTTAACTTCATTATTAAACGATGTTATAAGTTTATCTAAAATGCGCTTAGAAGATAAGCCAGTAGTCTTCACAACTTTTATTCAATCAGATATTCCTTGCATATTAAATGGGGATGAGATAAGAATAAGACAAATCCTTTTAAATTTACTAAGTAATGCTATTAAATTTACAAAAACAGGAAGTATTAATTTAAATGTTACTTATGAAATGAATGAAGATAAAATAGATTTAATTTTTGATGTTTCAGACACTGGTATGGGCATTAAAGAAAAAGATTTAGAGCGCCTTTTTATGCAATTTGAAAGAGTTGACACGAAAAAAAATAGGAATATAGAAGGAACTGGGCTGGGGCTTTCTATTGCAAAACAATTATGTGAGATGATGGGCGGAGCTATAACTGTAAAAAGTAAGCAGGGTAAAGGCTCAACGTTTACTGCAAGAATTCCTCAAAATTATATTGAAATCACACCTATTACATCTAAAGCAGAAAACACTAGAGTTCTTTTATATGAAGCAAGAGAAGTTTATTCAAATTCTATATACAAAACAATAACAGATTTAAATGCTAATTGCACAATTTGTCAAAATCAATCAGAGTTATTGCAATATTTAACGCAAGAAAATTTTGATTATGTGATTGCGCCAGTTGTTCATACTGATAGGATTAAAAATATATGCTTGAAATCTAATGTTGATATAAAAATGGTGTTTATAGTTGACCAAGGAGATTTAACTATTTACGAAGATGAGAATGTTGTTAGTATGCCAATTAGTTGCATACAAATGGCTCAAATTTTTGGAAACTCTGATTTATATATGAGAGAAACTGAAAAATCTCATAGCTTTATAGCGCCAACTGCAAGAGTGTTAGTTGTCGATGATAGTCTTGTCAATTTAAAAGTGGCAAAAGGGTTGATGGCTCCATTTAAATTTAATTTAGAAACAGCAATTAATGGAGCAATAGCTGTTGAGCTTGTGAAAAAGAATGAGTATGATTTAGTGTTTATGGATCATATGATGCCAGAGATGGACGGAATTGATGCAACAGCGGCAATAAGAAAAATAAGCGGAGATTATTATAAAACCTTGCCTATAATTGCCCTTACAGCTAATGCACTTGTAGGAGCAAAAGAACTTTTTATAAACGAGGGAATGAACGATTTTCTAGCTAAACCTATCGAAGTGAAAAAGTTAAACGATATTTTGCAAAAATGGATACCAAAACAAAAGCAAGAAGCTACAATTCCAGCTGTAAAAAAAGAAGAAATAGATTATAAAATACTAATAGATGGAATTAATACAAACTATGGAATAAATACTATTGGGGGGAATCTTGGGGACTATTACGATATATTAAACACATTTTTATATGATGGCTTAAGAAGAATAGAAGGCTTAAAAGAGCCACTTGAAGATCAAGACCTTAACACATATAGAATTGAAATGCATGCCCTTAAAAGTGCATCGGCTTCAATTGGTGCGTTTAATGTTTCAAAAAAAGCTAGTGTGCTAGAAGAAGCGGCAATAAGTAAAGAT
Organism: uncultured Oscillospiraceae bacterium; assembly: GCA_964369915.1. Classification (GTDB taxonomy): domain Bacteria; phylum Bacillota; class Clostridia; order Oscillospirales; family Ruminococcaceae; genus RGIG3102. The sequence goes on from CAYJGG010000074.1 coordinate 8,206, forward strand.
ATATCTTTTATATACGCTAACGCCGATGATTTTATTGAGCTATTTTCTAATTTACTACTAGCGATTAAAGATCATTTAAAATTAAAAGATAGTAGCTTTTTTGTAGAAAAAGAAGTTGGGAATCCTGATTTACTTAGAAAAGGATTAAAAGAAATCGAAGAAGCACTTACATCCTTTGATATTGATATTTTAGAAAGAGTAATTCAAGAATGTTTAATATATGTATGGAAAGGCAAAATTGATGAAATGCTCGTGAACTTAAAGCAATTAATAGATTCTTTTGAATATTATCAGGCTAGATTAGTTGCACAAGAATTAAAAGCTGAAATATCAGTAAATTACAATGGCAAATAAATTTTAATAAATATAAAGTGGTTAATAAAAAACAGATACGATAGCTAGTTACTCGTAAAGAAACATTAATTTAATACATGAATTGCAAGGAATGGCGAAA
>CAYJGG010000075.1:0-8531 GCA_964369915.1 uncultured Oscillospiraceae bacterium
CTACAATAATGTAAAGATTATTTATATTATTTCCAATAAAAAAAACTAATAATATATAAGACATTTATATAAAATATCTAGTTATATAAAATAAAATAAATAGAATACCACTAATTACTAAAAGTATATAAAATATTTTTTTATACTTAGTGTATTTTGAGAAGAAGCAGATAAAAACATTTAAAAAAACTAATGGCAGTAAAGGATGAGTTTGAAAACTTTTTTTAAAATTAAAACTTATAAACTCTAAAAAAGCAGTTGTAATATTACAAAAAGGGCAAGGGATATTAAATAAAACTTGCCAGTAGCAAACAGTGCCAAGAGTAATTTCATAGATATAAAGAACAATAGTAAAAACTACTGCCATCTTTATAAAATTCATAAAATCTTTTTTGATGTTTTTTATAGCTTCTTTATCAATTATATTTTCTATATTCATAATTTTTAGTTAAGAAATGATTAAACGTCTAAGAGATTTTTATATAAGCCAGATTCATGCATTTTTCCTAAAGCATTTTTAACCGACTCTTTATCTTCTTTATATGTAACGCCATACCATTTATCTCTTGATTTTAAAACGGTAACTTCGGCTTTTTTATCTTCGATTAAAGTGCTAACAACACTTGGAAGATAGTATTCTCCTTTTAGTGGGTTTTCTTTTAAAGCTTTATCTAAAAACAAAGAAAATCCACTCCAGCTTTCAGATATAAAATCTTTAGTAAAGCCCCATAAATTCATTGAAACATAGCTGTTTTCATCAATGTCTATATATTTATCATCTTTTAGATAAGCAGCACCAGTTTTAGTTTTTTCGATATTAGTATGCTCGATAACCTTTATTAGTTTATCATTTTCATCAACAGTGCAAACACCCCTTGAAACATATCCGTTTTCGGTTAGCGTATTTTTTAATTTATAGGCAACCATAGCAAATGGATAAGGTTTATTTTGTTTTTCGCTTGATAAAAAATTATAAATTTCACTAAAGGCACTAGGGCCGTAATAATCATCTGCATTTATAACTGCAAATGGAGAATTAACTATATCTCTAGCAGCGCAAATTGCGTGAGCTGTGCCCCAAGGTTTTAATCTTTCGGCTGGTAAAGAGTAGCCAGAAGGCAAATCGCAAACTTCTTGAAAAGTATACAAAACATTCATTGTCTTTGAAATTCTTTCGCCAACAGCTTTTTTGAAATCTTCTTCAATACTTGATTTTATAATAAAAATAACGGTTTCAAATCCAGCTTTTTTAGCATCGTGGATTGAGTAATCTATAATTATTTCTCCATTTGGACCTAGTGGTTCAATTTGTTTTAAGCCGCCGTATCTTGAGCCCATGCCTGCCGCCATAACTACTAAAACAGGTTTATTCATAAAAGTAATTTCCTTTTCTATACTTTAATTAATCTTTAAATCCATTTGGATTTTTACTTTGCCAATTCCAAGAATGGGCACACATTTCATCGATAGAATACTCAGTTTTCCAGCCAAGTTCATCTAAAGCTTTTTTAGGATCTGCGTACAAAGAGGCAATATCGCCAGCTCTTCTTGGCGCTATTTTATAATTTAAAGTTTTTTGTGAGGCTTTTTCATAAGCTTTTATAACTTCTAAAACGCTGTAGCCTTTTCCTGTTCCTAAATTATAAGTGAATGTGCCATTATCTTTTTTTAGTTTTTTAATTGCGGCAACATGGCCTTTTGCTAAATCCACAACATGGATATAATCTCTAACACCTGTTCCATCAGGGGTGTTATAATCATCGCCAAAAACATTTACTTTTTCTAATTTTCCTATTGCCACTTGAGCAATATATGGAATTAAATTATTTGGAATTCCATTTGGATCTTCTCCAATAAGCCCTGATGGATGAGCCCCTATTGGGTTAAAATATCTTAATAAAATAGTGTTAAAATTTTTATCGCTATACGCTATATCTCGTAGTATTTGCTCTATCATGATTTTAGTCCAGCCATATGGATTGCTAGCAATATAGCTAAAAGCATCTTCTTTTACCGGTACTTCTTTTAAATCTCCATAAACAGTTGCAGAAGAAGAAAAAACAAAGTTTTTAACATTATTTTCTTTCATAGCCTCTAACACATTTAAAGTGCTCACTAGATTATTTTGATAGTATTCTAAAGGTTTTTCAACGCTTTCGCCAACTGCTTTATATGCTGCGAAATGAATAACAGCTTTTATATCGTTATGCTTTTTAAATAAATTAAGAGTGTCTTGTTTATTTGTAAAATCTATTTCTTCAAATAAAAAATCTTTATTTGTGATTTCTTTAATTCTTTGTATCACTTTAGGAGATGAGTTATAAAAATTATCAGCTAATATAACTTTATATCCACTATTTAATAGTTCTATCGCAGTGTGTGAGCCGATGTATCCACACCCACCAGTTACTAAAATTGCCATAATTAAAAATTCCTTTCAAACTTAGTTGTTTTAACAATATTACTATAATACCATATTTAATATATAAAATCAAAAGTAATTAAAAAAGTTATATAGATAAATTACTAGAAATTTATTTATATAAATGATATAATAAAAATATATAACTTAAAATTTATTTTATAAAGATTTAAAGGAGAAAAATTATGTTTAATGTAGTTGATATGAAAAATTATAATAGAAAAGAGCATTTTATGCACTATCAAGCGATTAACTGCAGATACTCCACCACTATTCAAGTTAATATTGATAAATTATATCATATTTGTAAAGATGAAAAAATTAAATTTTATCCAGCTTTTTTATGGCTGGTTACGAAGGCTATAAATAAATTTGAGTTTATGAAAATGGATTTCAATGAAAATAAAGAACTTGGATTTTATGATGAAATGAATGTTGCATATTCGTTTAAGCCAAAAGATAGAGAAGAGTTTGGCGTTATATGGACAGAATTTTGCGATGATTTTAAAGAGTTTTATCAAAATTATTTAAGCGATACACAAAACTGTAACCATGGAATGAATTTAAAAGAAAATCGTCCAAAAAATTGCTATGATTTTTCAAATTTATTATGGCTCAATTTCACTTCTTTTGATTTAAAATTTAAAGATGAAATTGATTATCTTATGCCTATTATAACAACAGGAAAAATATCAGAAGCACAAGACGGAAAAATAATTCCTTTTAATATTAGTGTTCATCACTCGGTTTGTGATGGGTATCATTTGAATTTATTTTTTGAGTATTTAGATAAAATCTTAGAAAAAGCGAATGAATACATATTATAATTTTAGGAGCAAAATATAAATGAAAATAAATATTGCTATTTGTGATGATGATAATAATCAAATTGAATTCACTAAAACTCTAGTTAAAGCTTGGGCAAAAAATAATAATATACGAGCCGATATAAAAACTTATAATAGCGCTGAAAGTTTTTTATTTAATGCTGAAAATGAAACTTTTGATATTGCTCTTTTAGATATTGAAATGGGAAAAATAAATGGGGTACAGCTCGCTTATAAAATAAGAAAGCAAGATGAATTAGTGCAGATAATTTTTATAACTGGGTATGATGATTATATATCTGAAGGATATGAAGTTTCGGCACTTCAATATTTGATAAAACCTATAAATAAAGAGAAATTTTTTATAACTTTAGATAGGGCGATAGAAAAATTAAAAAGAAATGATAAAAAACTATTTTGCAAAACTAATAATGGGAATATTAATATTCCTTTATTTGAAATAAAATATATTGAAGTTAATAAAAATTATATAACGGTTTTTGCAAAAGAAGAACACGTAATTAAAATGACGCTTTCAAATATTGAAAAGGAATTAGATACAAGCTTTTTTAAAATTGGACGCTCTTTTATAATTAATTTAGCTTTTATAAAAAAAGTTTTAAAAACCGAGGTTGTTTTAATTGATGATAGCATTATACCTTTACCAAGGGGAATGTATGAAAAATTAAATCGTGCGATAATAAATTCTTAAAATAAGGAGTAGTGATATGTTTTTATTTAATAAAAGTGCAGATAAAAAAGCTGCTATATATCAAGAAGAATTATTAAAAACTCACTATGCCGAAGTTGAGAATATGTATAATAAAATTAGAGGCTGGAAACATGATTATAAAAACCATATCCACGTTTTAAAGGTGTATTTAGAAAATAATGATATAAATTCTTTAAAAAAACATTTAGATTTATTAAGCGAAGATTTACAAACTCTTGATATCTCTATAAAAACAGGTAATTCAATGGTTGATGCTATTTTAAATAGCAAAATTTCGCTTGCAAAATCAAAAGAAATACAAACAACTATTGATGCAAATATCCCTGTGAAATTAGATATTTCAGAAGTTGATTTATGCGTTATTATAGGGAATTTATTTGATAATGCTATTGAAGCAAGCCTTAATTTAGAAAAAGATGAAAGACTAATTAGAATTTATATAGACGTTAAAGGAAATCAATTTTATATGTCTTTTACTAATTTCACAAAAAATAAAAAGCAAAATAAGATAGGGAATATATTTAAAACAACAAAAGGCGAAAATCACGGTTTTGGGCTTGTGAGAATAGATAGTATTGTAAAAAAATTAGACGGATTTATAACAAGAAATAGCGAAGACGGAGCCTTCACCACCGAAATTTTACTACCACTATAAACAATTTATCCCCTAAAAAATGCAATTCGTCCCCCAAATAACACAAGGGGGACTTTTTAGTATAAGATATAATTAAGAAAATGCTAAAGGGTAAAGATGAGTTTGTGTTTTTTTGTAAGTTTTAGAAAAGTTGATAAAATTATTTTATAAAAACATAAAACATGAAGAAAGGAGTGACGATAGATGGAAAAAGAAAAAAAATATACTAGCCTTGATACTACAAAATTTATGATAAAAACTTTATGGGCAAGAGGAAAATCTTTAATAATAGTAAATTTATTAATAGTGTTTATAACAGTTATTTTAAATTTAACACAGCTTTTTATGGCACCTACTATTTTAAATTTATTAGAGATAAATTCTAGTGGAAGTAAGGTTTTAATAGCAGTTTTATTATTCACTTTATCACTTATGATTTGTAATGGATTAAATGTGTATTTTGAAAGATTTAATGCAGCTGGCAAATTAGACACAAGACTTTATATTTGTGAACTTATAAACAAAAAAAAGGCTATGATGTCGTATCCATTTTTAGATGATGATAAAATTAATAAAAAGATTGATAAAGCAATGGCTACAGTTTGGGGGAATTTTTCTAGCACAGAAGCTATCTGGCAAACACTGATTGATTTATTAGTAGCGTTTAGTTTATTTATTATATATATAATTTTGCTAACGAATGTTAATATTATTTTAATTATTGTATCTAGTGTTATATCAGTTTTAAGCTATTTTGTGATTAAAAAAATCAACGAATGGGGATATAGAAATAAAAAAGAAAAAGAGGAATACATTAGTAGGATAAGTTATGCGCAAAAAAGAAGCGAAGATGTTTCGTTTGCAAAAGATATTAGAATTTTTGGCATGAGAGAATGGGTTGATGATATGTATTATGCCTCAGTTAGCCTTCTTCAAAATTTTATAACTAGAGGCGAAAAACAGTATATAAAAGCCGATTTTATAGATTTACTACTAACGTTTTCAAGAAACGGCATTACTTATTATTATCTAATAAATTTAATATTAGCTAATGAAATTACAACAGCCGAATTTTTATTATATTTATCCACAGTTACAGCTTTTACAAGCATGCTAAAGCAGTTTTTAGAAAAAATGAATGAAATTAATAAACATTCTATTGAAATTTCAAGCGTTTTAGAGTTTTTGAATTTAAAAGAAATTTTTAAATTTGAAGATGGAGAAAAATTAGAAATTAAAGAGAATGAAAAATATGAAATTGAATTAAAAAATGTTAGCTTTAAGTATGAAAGTGATGATAAATACACAATTAAAAACTTTAATCTAACTTTAAAACAAGGTGAAAAACTTGCTATAGTTGGTTTAAATGGTGCTGGAAAAACTACTTTAGTTAAATTAATCTGCGGATTTTATAATCCAAGCGAAGGCGAAGTTTTATTAAATGGCAAAGATATAAAAAAATATAATCGAAGAGATTACTATAAATTTTTCACAGCAGTTTTTCAAGATTTTTCAATTTTAGAAATAACAGTTTTAGAAAATATTACTCAATCAGTTGACAATGCTAATTTGGAAAAAGTGAAAGACTGCATTGAAAAAGCAGGGCTTACTGATAAAATTAATAGCCTTGAAAAAGGAATAAACACCTATGTTGGCAGAACGGTATATGATGACGGAGTTGAATTATCAGGAGGCGAAAATCAAAGATTAATGCTAGCAAGAGCATTATATAGAAATTCTCCGTTTATAATTTTAGATGAGCCAACAGCGGCGCTTGATCCTATTGCTGAAAGCGATATTTATAATAAATATAATGATATGACAAAGGATAAAACATCAATATTCATCTCGCATCGCCTAGCCTCAACTAGATTTTGCGATAGAATTATAATGCTACAAGATGGAAATATTCTGGAAATGGGAACTCATGCTGAATTATTAAATTTAAATGGCGAATATGCAAAATTATATGATGTTCAAAGTAAATACTATAAGGAAGGAGTAGATTTTTAATGAAAGAAGAAAAAATAACTTTAGCTAGTGCGATAAAATCAAACTTTAAAGCTTTTAAAATATGTTATAAAGAATCTCCCAAAATTTATATTTCAATAGCAATTAATGAAATTATAAATGGTATAACTCCTTATGTGGCAATTTATATTTCAGCTCAGCTTATAAATCAAATATCTGTAAATAGAAATGCCAATGAACTATTAAAATGGGTGATGATTTCTTTAATAAGTGCTTTAGTTTTAGGTGTTTTAAATGCAATTAGTCTTAGATGGCGAAGAGTTTATTATAATCCAGAAACACAAATATTCCAAGAAGATATATACAGAAAAAAAAGAATTGATATGGATTTTTGCATAACTGATAGCCAGAAAGTTCGTGATTTACGCTCACAAATAACTCAAGATACAAATATGGGGCTTTGGGGGCTTGGATTTATTAGTTTAAACTGGTATCCAATTGTGGTAAAATCAGTAGTTTCAATAATCGCAGGCTTTATACTCACGATTAATTTATTTCTATCAAAGACAACGCAGGCAGAGTATTTATTTTTAAATAATCCAATATTTATAATATTAGTTGCGTTATTGATTTTTATAACTCTATTATTATCTTCTATTTTAAAAGTGAAATCTAATAGCTATTATTCAAAAGAATTAATGGAGGAAATTAAGCAAGGGAATAGAATTGGGAGCTATTTAATGGATGAAGCCTATAATAAAAAAAGAGGAATGGATATAAGGATTTATAGGCAAGATATTATTTTAACTGAATGTATGTATAATGTCCCTAAAACATTTAAAATAGGAGGAACTTATGATAAATTGAATAAACGCTTAGTTGGGGTTTTTGATGGATTAAGCAATGCAGTTTCGGCTTTTTTAACAGGGATAATATATATATATGCAGCTCTAAAAGCAGTGGGTGGCGCTTTTATGCTCGGTTCATTTGTTCAATATGTAACGGCGAGCGTTCAGTTTGTGTCGGCTACAAGTAAACTTATTCAAATGATTAACTGGCTTAAATTAAACCATAAATTTTTAGACACAGCTTTTGAATATCTTGAAACTGAAAACGTTATGTATCGTGGCTCGCTCACCACTGAAAAAAGAAGCGATAATAAATATGAAATTGAGTTTTGCAATGTGAGTTTTAAATATCCAGAAACTGAAAACTATGTCTTAAAAGATGTGAGTTTTAAATTCACAGTGGGCGAAAAAATTGCAGTTGTTGGAGAAAATGGCTCAGGAAAAACAACCTTTATAAAACTACTTTCAAAAATGTATGAGCCAAGTGAAGGCAAAATTTTATTAAATGGCATTGATATTAAAAAATATAATTATGATGATTATATAAAAATATTTTCCGTTGTTTTTCAGGATTTTAAACTACTATCATATACTCTAGCGCAAAACGTTGCGGCGAGCACAAAATATGATGAAGAAAAAGTTATCGCTGCCTTAGAAAAAGCAGGGTTTTCTGATAGACTAAAAACTATGCCAAACGGTATAAACACTTATTTATATAAGGATTTAGATGAAAATGGAGTTGAAATTTCAGGCGGTGAAGCACAGAAAATAGCTATTGCAAGAGCAATTTACAAAGACTCAGCATTTATAGTTTTAGATGAGCCAACTGCATCGCTAGATCCAATTGCAGAAGCAGAAATATACGAAAAATTCAGCGAAATCGTAACGGATAAAACTGCAATTTACATCTCGCACAGATTATCAAGCTGTAAATTCTGCGATACAATACTTGTATTTGATAAAGGTAGTATAGTTGAAACAGGCACGCATGAAAACTTACTCCTAAAGCAAGGTAAATACAAAGATTTATGGCAGGCACAAGCGCAATATTATAATGAAAAAAATATTTCTTAAACAAAAAATGGCACTAGCTATA
>CAYJGG010000076.1:0-8515 GCA_964369915.1 uncultured Oscillospiraceae bacterium
AGGTTTTTATTATAAAAAGGATCGTTTAATAAATCTGGGTGTTTTGATTTTAATCGCTGTCTTTCTCCTTCAAAACGCTCTTTTTTCTCTTTATTTTTATCGCTTCCTCTTGATTTTGATTCATGATGATAAGCAGTAGCATACGGAGTGAAAAGCACTTCATATCCCTTATCCCTTACCATTAAACAAAAATCAACATCATTAAAGGCAACCTTAAATTCTTCGTCCATTCCATTAACAGAATAAAACGCCTCTTTTGTAACTAATAGGCAAGCCGCAGTAACGCAAGATAGATTTTGAACGCAAGATAAACGGAACATATATCCGCTTTTCCCTTTTAAATGATATTTATGGCTATGCCCTGCAAATCCGCCAAGTCCTGTTATAACGCCTGCGTGCTGAACGGTGTTGTCTGGATAATATAGCATTGCCCCAACTATCCCAACATTATCTCTTTTAGCAAGAGATACCATTTCATAAAGCCAACCTTTATTAATAATTTCAATATCATTATTAAGCATTAAAAACATATCGCTGTCTAAATTTTTAATAGCAAAATTATTTATTTTTGCAAAATTAAAATCGCCTTTATAATAAACAACTTTTAAATTATTATGTTTTTGCTTGAGCTCTTTATAAAATTCAAAAGTTTTTTCATCTTCTGAATTATTTTCAACAACCACTATTTCAAAATTTTCATAAATTGTTTTTTCGTAAACTGATTTTACGCATAAAGCTAAATCATCAATATGATCTTTATTTGGAATAACAATCGAAACTTTTGGCTGAACACTTATTTTATAATCAATTTTATATGTGCTATCAAAAAGCCCTTTTTTCGCCTCAGCGTTAATATTCATTCTCTTTAAATGATGATTTAAAGATTTTATAGCATTTTCTGTAACGTATGGTTTTGCGCCTGTTCCCCCTGAAGTTGAATTTTCATGCACTCTCCAGTAGTACAAAACTTTTGCAACATGAGAGAATTTTGCGCCTGTTTCATATAGTTTTAAGAATAAATCTTGGTCTTGAGCTCCGTTATATTCGCTATTAAGTCCGCCCACTGATAAAAATAATTCTTTTTTTATCGCTGTAAAATGGCAGATATAATTGCAGTTTGTTAGATAATAATAGCTAAAATCAGGCTTAAAATGTGCCACTATCGGATTTGTGTAATCATTTGAAAATAACGCCTCATCAGAATACACAACCTCGGATAAAGTTTTATCTATATTAAAAACAATCTGATATAATGCATCTTTTGATAAAATATCATCGTGGTCTGCAAGGGCTATATAATCGCCAGAGGCAAGTTTAACAGCTTCGTTTGTGTTTTCGGATATCCCTAGATTTTTTTCTAGTTTTTTATAGATAATTCTTTCATCATTTAAAGATAGTATATATTCTTTTATATAATTATAGTTTTCATCGCTTGCATCAGCTAATACTAATTCTTTAAACTGATAACTTTGATTTAAAAAGCTCTCAACAAACTCTTTTAAATGGATTTTATTCGTGTTATATAAAGGAGTAACAACGCTGATTAATCCATTCGTTAAAACATTTGATTTATATTCTCTTTGCTTTAATAATTCATTTTCAGGAGGCAAAAACCTTCCTTTTTTTGCTCTTAATCTGCGTTTTAAAAAAGCTAAAGCTCTTTTAATTGTGCCAAAAAGACCTTCCTCTTTTATATAGCTAAAAAATAGCGCAACTAATTCTTTAAATCTTTTAATTTTAAGCATTATTTATACCCATAGTTTTCATAAAGTAATGTGAAATGAGGATTATAATACGGATCATTATAATCAAAAAATTCTCCCCATTTTTTATAAAATTCTTCTTTTTCTTTTTCGTATCTTAAATTTGGAACATTCGTTTCATCTAGTCCCCTTGATTTTGATTCATAGTGATAAGCTAGAGTGTGCGGAGTAAAAACATTTATAAACCCAGCTTTATATAAATTTAAGCAGTAGTCTATATCATTGTAAGCAACCGCAAAAATTTCTTCATTTAAAGGATATTTTTTATATAAATCTCTTTTAGTCATTAAACACGCACCAGTTACCGCAAGGTAGTTTTGCACAGTTACTAATCTATATAAATCTCCTGTTGTATCCGCTTTTAATCCTTTGTGGCTATGCCCTGCCGAGCCGTTAATCCCTATAATAACTCCGCCGTGCTGAATTGTATCGTCTGGGTATAGTAATTTTGCCCCAACTGCCCCTACATCACTTCTTTGAGAATATGAAAGCATTTCTTTTATTGCATTTTCTTTTATAAATTCTATATCATTATTTAAAAGCAGTATATGTTCGCCTTTAGTGTAAGTAAATCCAAAATTGCAAATTGCAGAAAAATTAAATGAGCCTTTATAATAAACAACTTTTAAATTCTCATATTTTTCCTCGGCTTTTTTATAAAATTCAAATGTTTCGGTTTCAGTGGAATTATTTTCAACAACTATTATTTCAAAATTATTATACCCTGAATATTTATAAACACTATCAAGGCATTTTTCTAAATCAGAAATGTTATCTTTATTTGGAATAATAATTGAAACTAAAGGATTATCTATAATATCATACTCGATTTTATAACTTCCATTGTATTCGCTTATGCTAACTTTTCCTTTTAACCCAACTCTTTTTAAATGGTCTTCAATGGCTTTTTTCCCAGCTTCAAAAGCATACATCTTTGTTGACATATCGCTTGCTGTTGAATTTTCATGACTTCTCCAAATATATAAAACCTTTTTTATATGATGAATTTTCTTTGCTTTTTCAGTTAACCGTAAAATCAAATCAAAATCTTGTGCACCGTTATATTCTTTTGATTGATAAGCGCCCACTTCTAAAAACAATTCTTTTTTAAACACTAAAAAATGAGTTATATAATTTAAGTTTCTTAAATAATCTGGGGCATAGTCGATTTTAAAATGAAATTGGGATAGCTTTTTAAAATCACTAGATAAAATTATTTCATCACTATAAATTAAATCAGCGCCATTTTCGTTAATAGCTTTAACATTTTCAAATAAGGCATTTTCATATAAAACATCATCGTGGTCTAAAAGCGAAATATACTCACCTGTAGCTAAATTAAAGCCTTCATTCGTGTTCTCGCTAATGCTTTTATTTTCTAATAATTTTTTATAAACTATTTTTTGAGATTTATATAAATTAATCAATTTGCTTAAATCTTTTTTATCAGATGCATCCACCAAAACTAATTCAAAATTTTGATAGCTTTGATTTAAAACGCTTTCTATCATTTCTTTTAAAAATTTATCGTCTGTGTTAAAAAGTGGCACAATTATTGAAATTTTAGGCATATATTCAAAAATTGTTTCTCTTTGCTCTTTTAATTCTCTTTTTAATGGAATATCACTGCGAAATTTAAAAACTTCGCCTTTAGTCATTAATTTAATTCTAAAATCAATTTTCCTATATGTTGCCTCGATACCATCTCTTTTAAATGAAATTACCCCTCTTTTTAAAAGAGAGGTTAATCTATCAATTTTTAAATTTCGTTTTAAAAATTTTAAAGGGCTGTCTTGTAAGTTTTCGCTCATAAAGATAACTCCTTATTTAATATTGCTCGCTATAAGCTTTGCAAACATCTAGCGCTGCACCAGTCATAATAACATTGCCTTTTTCAAGCCATGTTGCTTTATTACATAGTGATTCTATTTGATGAATTGAATGGCTAACTAAGATAACCGTTGTTCCCTTTGCCATTAATTCTTTTATTCTTTTTTCGCATTTTTCTTGGAAAGTGTAATCGCCAACTGCTAAAATTTCATCGGCAATTAAAATATCAGGCTCCGTAACCGTTGCAATTGCAAAAGCAATACGAGCAACCATCCCCGAAGAATAGTTTTTTAAAGGAACATCTAAGAAATCATGAAGTTCTGAAAACTCAACGATATCTGCAAATTTAGAATTCATAAAATCTCTACTAAATCCTAAAACTGCACCGTTTAAATAAACATTTTCTCTAGCAGTAAGCTCCATATCAAATCCAGCTCCAAGCTCAATTAAAGGAGCAATTGTCCCCTCAACTTCAACTGTGCCCTTTGTTGGCTTTAAAACTCCTGCGATTGTTTTTAATAATGTGCTTTTACCTGAGCCATTAAGCCCAACTAAGCCATACACATCACCTTTTTGTATATCAAAAGTGACATCTTTTAAAGCCCAAAATTCTTGGAATTTTAAACTGCCATTGAATTTTTTAATAAAAAATTCTTTTAAGCTATCAACTTTTTCACTAGCTAGATTAAATCTCATACTAAGATTTTTAACTTCTACTACTTTACTCAAAATCTTATCTCCTAAATATATAAAATAAAATTGTCTTGACTCTTTTTAAATGTATAAAAGCCAACAATTATCGCAATTATAGCCGCCCCTGTGCACGCCGCAACTTGGATAAGGTCTGGTAAATTGCCATATAAAACAATCTCTCTAAATGTGATTACATACCAATATAAAGGATTTAATCTATAAACAGAGGCAATAATTGATCCATGAATTAGGCTCTCTGGATAGAATATTGGAGTCATATAAGTTAGTGCCATAATTAGTATTGACCAAAAATGCATAATATCTCTAAAATAAACTGCCGCTGATGCTAAAAATAATCCTACACCTAAACTAAAAACAAAAAGCGTCGTCATTGGGATAATAACAGCCGGCAAAACTAAATGAAACTCTGCACCAGTTAAAATCATAACTAAAAATAATGCAACTAGAGAAAAAAGCATATTTATAAATGAAAAACAGACTTTTTCTAAAGGGAATATATATTTTGGCACATACACTTTTTTAATAAGCGCAGAAGACACTAAAACACTTCCCATTGCATTTGTTGTAGATTCGCTAAAAAACGTGAACATTAGTTGCCCACATAGTAAATAAACAGGGAAATTTTCTATATCTGATTGAAAGAAAAACGAAAACACCGCTGTCATAACAAGCATCATAAACAAAGGATTCAAAACACTCCAAGCTATGCCTAAAGCACTTCTTCTATATTTCACTTTAATATCTCTTGATATTAAATTTTGTAAAAGAAACCTATATTTATAAAACGTAGTAAAAAAGGCTTTCATATATTAAAACTCCATAAATTCTTTAAAATCTTGCTGTGCGAATGATTTGTGAAGTTTATCTTTTTCACTTAAATTAAATTCGCATCCAATATCAGGCCAGTTAATTCCTATTGATTCATCATTATAAGGAATACCGCCTTCGGCTTTTGGATTGTAAATATCTGTGCATTTATAAACAAATTCTGCCTCATCGCTCATAACTAAAAATCCGTGAGCAAATCCTTCAGGCACATAAAATTGCAATTTATTTTCTTCGCTTAAAACTAATCCATACCATTTTCCAAATGTTTTTGAATTTGGGCGCACATCAACTGCCACATCAAACACTTCCCCTTTAATAACTCTAACTAATTTTCCTTGAGTATTTTCAGTTTGAAAATGTAGACCTCTTAAAACTCCTTTTGTGCTTTTTGAATGGTTGTCCTGCAAAAAATCTTTATCTATCCCAGCTTTTTTAAATTCTTCTTTTTGAAATGTTTCTAAAAAAAATCCACGACTGTCGCCAAACACTGTTGGCTTAATTACAACAAGTCCTTCTATTTCATTTTTTATAAATTCAAATTTCGACATAATTATAGTTGTTCCTTTTTTTGTTTAATGTATATATAAAGTATCACTAATAATATATAATACCATAAAAATAAGGAATTTTCAAGAAAAGCTTAGCTTTTTTTAGAAATTCCTTATTAAAAATGTAATGTTTATTCTTCGTTTTCTTCTTCGCTAATAAACTCTTCTGCATTAACAAATGCAAAATCTGAGTTATTAAATTCGTATACCCCTATAGTTCCTTGTAAATTAACAGTTTGCGGAAGGAATATAGGAATTGAAACATCTTCTGGAAAAACAACTTCTAATCCTTGCACACAGCAAGCCGCTGCATCTTCTATAAAAATAACATAGAATGTTTCGCCGGTGTTTAAATCTAGTTTTTCTTCTAAACTTCCATTTATTATAAATCTTGTGTTTTCATATTCAGTTGGATTTAGCATTAAATCAAATATATGAGAATAAACCATTGTTTCGCTCATAGTCCTTAAATCATAATCTATATCATCTAAAGATTCATTACTCTCTTTTTTCATATCACTTTCAGAAGAGCAGGCCGAAAAAAATACAGCTATAACTAAAAGAAAAATTAATTTAAATTTCATTTATGCAAGCCCCCTTTTTTTTGAAATTAATAAGGCTATAAAAAATGCAATTATATCCGCTGTCACTATTGTGCTACCAACTGGTGTACCATATAAAATAGAAAAAATTATCCCCATAAAAGCACATAAAACCGAAATTATAACCGAGGCAATAATAACAGATTTAAAATTATTAAATAATCTCATAGCCGATAAAGCAGGAAAAACCACTAGTGCACTTATGAGTAATGAGCCAACTAAATTCATCGCAACAACTATAACAGCAGAAATCGTTACCGCTATTAATAAATTATACCCTTCAACGTTTATCCCTGTTGCTTTTGAAAAATTTTCATCAAAAGTTACTGCAAAGATTTTATTATAAAAAATTATAAATATTCCAATTACAAAAATTGATAAAACTACACAAGTGATAACATCGCTAGTTTGCAAGGTTAAAATAGAGGTAGATCCAAATAGCGTTGTGCAAACATCACCTGCTAAATTCGTTGAAACCGAAAAAACATTTAATAATAAGTAGCCAATAGCAAGCGAGCCAACCGACATCATCGCAATAGCGGCATCGCCATTTATTTTAGCGTTTGTTCCTATTCTTAATAATAAGATTGCAGCAAGGGCTGTTATTGGAAAAACTAATATTTCTTGATTTGCTATCTCTAAAACAGAAGCTATCGCAATAGCTCCAAAGGCAATATGAGATAATCCATCGCCAATATAAGAAAATCTTTTTAAAACTAAAGTTGCCCCAAGTAGTGAAGAGCAAAGAGCCACTAAAACGCCCACCACCATAGCACGAACAACAAAATCATATGAAAAATAATCCATTAACGTGTTTATTGTATCAATCATTATTTTTCTCCTTAAATTCATCTTTATTTTGCACTTTTATTGCGTCGCCTTTAAGCGAAATTATAATATTCGCATCATTAATAACTTCATTTAGATTATGAGTTATCATTATAATGGTTGTTCCCCCATTATTTAATTCTTTTACAATTTTATAAAATTCTAAAGTTGAGGCTGAATCAAGCCCTGAAGTCGGTTCGTCTAAAAGCAGTATTTTATCTGTTGCACATAAGGCTCTTGCGAGTAGTGTTCTTTGCTGTTGTCCGCCTGAAAGCCTGCTATAACTTTTTTTAGCCAAATTTTCTATGTCTAATTTTTTTAGCATCTCTTTTGCAAGTTGTTTTTCTTTTTTATTGTAAAACGGGCGCAGTCCAGTTTTATTTAAACAGCCAGATAACACAACCTCATAAACAGACGCAGGGAAATCTTTTTGCACCTGTGTCTGCTGTGGAAGATACCCTATATCAACATTTTCCTCATTATCACCAATTAAAATTTTTCCTGAAATTGGCTCTAAAAGATTTAAAATTGTTTTCATTAAGGTAGTTTTACCTGCACCATTTTCACCAACAATGCAGATATATTCACCACTTTTTATTTCAATATTAATATTATTATATAAGACTTTTTTATCGTAACCTATCGCTAAGTTTTCGAGTTTAATTTGCATTTTAATATCCATTCCTTTTTAATGTTTTGAGTTTGGTTTCGCCGTGATTTATACAGCAATCTTCATCACTACTTTTTACGGCAAAATGCATAACCCCAAAGCCTTAAAAAATTCGTTTTTAAGCTATACTTTTTTAATAGCTTAGTTTTCTATAACAACATTTGTTTGTAAAACATCTTTAAGAGTAACTAAGTTTTGCTCCATAATTGAGTAGTAGCTAGCTCCTGCTTCTATATCTTCTCTTGAAACTGACTGCATTGAATCTAAAACAAAGATTTCGCTATCTTGTTTAGTGCTATCATCTATAACCGTTTGTGCAAGTTCTTCTAAGCCATCATCGATAATAAAAATAGCATTTGTTTCATTTTCATCTAATTTTTGAGTTAGAAATGCAACTGTTTCAACGCTAGCTTCTGTTTCAGCCGAGCAACCTTGGAACGCCGCATAGTAGTCAATGTCGTATTCACTCATCATATATAAAAACGGAAATCTATCCGCAAATATAATAGTTTCGTGTACTGTATCGCTTAAATACTGTGTGTATTCTTCGTCTAAAGTTTTTAATTTATCTGTGTAATTTTCAGTATTTTCAGTGTAAACAGCTGAATTTTCATTATCTAATTTTATTATTTCTTCGCTTATAACTTCGCAAATCATAACAGCATTATCTAAAGATAACCAAACGTGCTCATCATCATGAGGAACGTGTTCTGTGTGCTCTTCTTCATCGTG
>CAYJGG010000077.1:0-7845 GCA_964369915.1 uncultured Oscillospiraceae bacterium
CATCCTAAGATGCGAACTTTTTTATTGGTGCGCTTGAAGGGACTCGAACCCCTGACCTACTGGTTCGTAGCCAGTCACTCTATCCAGCTGAGCTACAAGCGCTTATTTAGTGCAAAACTTATTGTACACATTTTTTTATGGTTTGTCAAGTGAAATGTTGAAAAAAATAGGTAAAAAATTTATTTAAATGATATTTTAATGCTATTTGAATAATTTTATTATTTTAGTGTAAAAATAACGGTAAGATTATTAAAAAAGGGGATATCTTATGAAAGCTACTGGCGTTGTTAGGCGTGTTGATGATTTAGGAAGAATTGTTATTCCAAAAGAGATAAGAAGAACTATGAGAATGCGAGAAGGAGATCCTTTAGAAATTTTTATAACTGGATCTGGTGAAGTTGTGTTAAAAAAATATTCTATGATGCAAGATTTAACGAATGTTGGGCAAAATTATGTTGATATACTAGCTAAAATTTCAGGGATAAACTGTGTTGTAACAGATCAAGATAGAATTATCGCTGCCACAGGACCTAGAAAAAAAGATTTAATTAATCAAAATCTTTCAAAAGAAATGGAAGAGATATTAAATTCAAGGATGTCGTATTTTAGGCAGTATAGCAGTGAAACAGCGAAAATGATTATTAGTATAAGCGATATCGTTTGTCTTGCTGCTGTTCCAATTTTAGCACAAGGTGATGTTGCCGGACTTATTATTTTCACATCGCAAAATGATGAGATGCTAAGCGAAGTGAATAAAAAATTATTAATTTTAACAGCAAATTTATTAGTGACTTATCTTGAAAATGAAAAATAAAAAATAAAGGCTTCTTTCAGTGAGGCCTTTATTTTTGTTTAAGAGTGATTTAATATTATAGCTTTAATTTTTATTCCCTCATTTGTAAACATCGTTTCATGCTCTGTTACAATATTATTCTCCCAAGAATTTTTATGTAAATCATATGTTATAAATTCAGTGGTAAACCCTGCCTCTTTAAAATATTCAAGGCTTTCTGTGAATAATTCATCATCGTCTGTTTTAAAATAAATTTTACCGCCTTTTTTAAGAAATCTTTTATACATCACAAGTTGTTTTGTGTGAGTTAAGCGGCGTTTTTTATGCCTGTCTTTTGGCCAAGGATTACAAAAATTTATATAAATAACTTCTGCTTTATCTTCTTCGCTAATAGCCAAATCAATCCTTGAAATATCAAAAGCGGTTATTCTAATATTACCTACTTTTTCATCGCCATAAACTTTTTCAATATTTCTCTTTGTTAAAGCGAGCATTTCGCTTTTTATATCAAAAGCTAAAAAATTAATATTTTTATTTTGATATCCCTTTTGCGAAATAAAACTACCCTTACCGCAGCCAAACTCTATATGAAGCGGCTGCTGTTTTTCAAAGGTAGATTGCCAGCTTGAAAAACATTCAATTGGATTTTTAATATATATATAACTTTCATCAAGTTCTGGTCTTGCCCAAGGCTTTCTTCTCATTCTCATTTTTATATTTCCCCTATTTAAAAAAGTGTTTTAATATGATATACTATTTATTAAGACATATTATATAATATAATTAAACTACAAAAAAATCAATAGGAATTAATCGTATGAATCGCAAAAACAGAATTGAATTTATAAAAAGACAATTAAGAGGAAACTATAGATATATTATGGTTTCTATGTTTTGCATTGCTATTGGTTCTTTTTTTGCGCTAGTTAGCCCTAGAATTATAGGGATAACAGTTGATAGCGTTATAGGAACATCCCCTTTTGATTTACCAGGGGTTATTGCAAAATATCTTGAGGAAAATAACATAAGAGAATACCTATACAATAATATATATGTAATTATAGTTTTATTTTTATCTATTAGCTTAATAAATGCGGTTTTTGAATTTTTCAGACTTCGGGCCGTTAAAAACTTAAGTGAAAATTTAGTTTTTAATATTAGGCAGTCAGCCTTTGAGGCTTTACAAGCAGCGCCGTTTTCTTATCATAAAAATATCCAAACAGGCGATATTATTCAAAGATGCTCAAGCGATATAGAAACAATAAGGCTTTTTGTTGTTGAGGCTGTGGATATAGTAAGAATTGTTCTTAGATTAATTTTAGCTTACTCATTTATGTACACTATTTCAGGAAAATTAACGATAATGTCGTTTATAATTATTCCTATTGTTCTAGGGTTTTCAACTGCTTTTTATTCTCGCATACAAAAAAGATTTTTAGCAGCAGATGAGGCTGAGGGCGAACTTCAATCGCAGGTGCAAGAAAATTTATCTGCTCCAAGAGTTGTAAGGGCATTTGGAAAGCAAAGATATGAAAGAGATAATTTTAATACTAAAAACACCGAATTTTCTAATATGTGGATTAAGGTAGGTGATTTACTAGGTTGGTATTGGGCAATAGGAGATTTTTTAACAGTTGCCCAAACTATAATAGTTTTAGTTGCAAGTATTATTTTAGCCGCAAGCGGTGAAGTTACAACGGGTGATGTTATTTCATTTATGCTTTATAATGCTATGCTAGCTTGGCCTATTAGAAGTCTTGCTAGAATAATTGGGAATATGAGCAAGGCTGTTGTTGCTGTGGATAGAATAAATGAAGTCTGTTCTAGTGAAAGTGAAGATTTTTTAGCAGGAGAAAACTTTGAATTTAAAGGCGATATAGAATTTAAAAATGTTGAATTTTCTTTTGAGGGGGAAAAATTATTTACAGATTTAAGTTTTAATATTAAAAAAGGACAAACTGTTGCTCTTTTAGGAGCAGCCGGAAGCGGGAAAAGCACAATTCTTGCGTTAATTGCAAGATTCTACACGCCAACAAAAGGCGAAATTTTAATAGATGGTGTTAATATTAATAATATTAACTTGCACACTTTAAGAAAACAAATTGGCATAGTTATGCAAGAGCCATTTTTATTCTCAAGAACGATAAAAGAAAATATAGCTATAAGCGATAAAGAAATAGATGAAGAAAAAGTTGTTCACGCTGCAAAAATTGCCTGTGTGCATGAGTCTATTGAAAATTTTGAAAATAAATATGACACGATAGTTGGCGAAAGAGGTGTTACTCTTTCAGGGGGGCAAAAGCAAAGAGTTGCAATTGCAAGAACAATTTATACAGGAGCAAAAATACTTTGCTTTGATGATAGCTTATCGGCAGTTGATTCTTTAACCGATTCAAATATTAGAAGGCAGATAAAATTTCACACTGAAGGGCTTACAACATTTATAATATCGCAAAGAGTAAACACTCTTATGCAATCAGATAAAATATTAGTTTTAGATAAAGGAAAAATAACCGAAGAAGGAAATCATGAAGAATTAGTAAAACTTGATGGAATTTATGCAAGCATTGTTAAAATACAGCAAGAGGTTATTCAAAAAACAAAACAAGAGGCAAATAAAGATTAATTTATAAACCTTAATTGGCTTTAGTATAAAAGGGAATTTAAAGAAAGGAGAACGCTAAATATGGAAAACTTTGATGAAAATATATTAGCGAAAAGTTTTGATTATTCGCAGTGGAAAAGATTGTTTAAATATATAAATCCATATAAAACACATTTAATGTGGCTTTTAGTTGCAGCGGTTGTTACAGCGTTTTTCGATTCGATATTTCCTTTAATGACACAGCTAGCGATTAAAGTTTTTATTGAGGAAAAAGAAATAAATGGAATAGTATTATTTGCATTAGGGTTTGTTGTTTTAGCTTTAATTCAAGGGTTGTTTTCGGTGGTTTACTGTAAAAAAGCGATAACTATTGAAATGTTAGTGGGAAGAGATATGAAAGAGGAACTTTTCTCTCATACACAAACTTTATCACTTGATTATTTTAATAAAACTCCAGTTGGATTTATATTAGCTAGAATTATGCAAGACACAAATAGCATAGGCTCATTATTTTCTTGGGGTATTTCAGATTTTATATTTAATCTATCTTATATAATATTTGCTATGGCAAATATGCTATTAATTAATGTAAATCTTGCAATCGCAGTTATATTAATACTTCCAATAACTTATAAAATAGCAAACCATTTTCAAAAAAAATTATTATTCCAAAATAGAATAGTTAGGGCGCAAAATGCAGTTATAACAGGGGCGTATAATGAATTTATAACAGGGGCCACAACTATAAAAGAATTAGATATTCAGCAGTATATAAATAACGGATTTGAAAAACAAAATAAAAGTTTGAGAGAAAAAACATTTAGATTTAAAGAGATAGAAGCTTTGTTTTTTCCTATTGTTATGATTTTTTCTGGAGTTATAATTAGCATTGTTTTAGGATATGGCTCGTTATTAGTTTTTAATAAAGAACTAGATGTTGCGCAGTTATCGGTTTTTGTAAGCTATTCTTTAGTGTTAACAGATCCAATAGAAAAAATAATTAAATCATTCACAAGAATTATATCACTGCAAGCAAACGTTGAAAGAGTTAATACATTATCCGACACTCAGCCTTTAGTTAATGATAGCAAAGATGTTGTAAATCATTATGGAGATATATATAATCCAAAAACTGAAAAATGGGAAGAAATTAAAGGGGATATTGAGTTTTGCGATGTTTCTTTTAAATATCCAGGTAGTGAAACTTATGTTTTAAAGAATTTTAATTTAAAAATCAAAGCAGGCTCTAGCGTAGCAATAGTTGGGCATACAGGGGCTGGCAAAAGTACATTAGTGAATTTAGTTTGCAGATTTTTCGAGCCAACTAGTGGGCGGATTTTAATAGATGGAGTTGATTATAAAAATAGAAGCCTTTTATGGCTGCAACATAATTTAAGCTATGTTTTACAATCTCCACATCTATTTTCAGGAACTATTGAAGATAATATCAGGTATTCAAAGCCAGATGCTGCTTTTGAAGAAATAGAAAAAGCTGCTAAAAAAGCGCAAGCACATGGCTTTATTTCCTCATTTAAAGATGGATATAAAACTGAAATAGGCGAGGGTGGGGATAAACTTTCTATTGGTCAAAAACAACTCGTTAGCATTGCAAGGGCAATTTTAGCAGATGGAAAAATATTAGTTATGGACGAGGCAACAAGCAGTGTTGATACTCATACAGAACAATTAATAAATTCAATGTCGGGCGATTTAATGAAAGATAAAACAAGTTTTATTATAGCGCACAGGCTTTCAACGGTTAAAAATTCAGATATAATATTAGTTGTTGAAAATGGCAAAATTATGGAAAGTGGAAGCCACGTACAGCTTTTACAAAAAGAAGGGTTATACTATCAAATGTATACTGGGCAATGGGAAGAAGAAAAGCAAAGCGACTTTTTTAAAAAATTATAGGTTTGCATAAATTGTTTATTTTTGTTATAATTTTAAAGAAATAAAATTTAAAATAAGAGGATTATAAAATTATGGAATTTCTAAGCATTATAGAAACTGGATTACATGATATATTAGTTAGCGTTGCTAATTTATCTATTGTTATTTTCGAGGTTATCGGTGTTGCAATTTTAATTATTGCAGGAGCAAGAGGTACTTACGACTACTTTACAAAAAGTACGCATACCCGTCTTCGCTTAGCTAGAGGAATGGCAATGGGGCTAGAATTTAAACTAGGAAGTGAAATTTTAAGAACAGTTATAGTTAGGGATTTTAGCGAGATTGTTTTAGTTGGTGCGATTATTGTTTTAAGAGCAGCACTTACATTATTAATTCACTGGGAAATCAAAACAGAAGAAGACCATATAAAACATGAGCATGAAGCATTACAAAGAGAGTTTTCACATTCACATAGTCATAAAGAAAATAATAAACATGATGTATAGTAAATTAAGTTCGCAGATTTCAAAGATTTAAAAATTCTTTATATCAAGGCAAAGGAGGGCAGTAATACTTTACGCATTGCAAACGCCTTTAACGAAGAGAGAAAGAGCTTTTTTTATTTTAGAAACTGGCTTGGATAATATCGCTCACCTTAGATTTATGCGTTGAAAACTACTGAATATAATAATAAATGAGAAAATATAATGAAAGTTCATATAATTTTTATATTTATAAATTATACTATTGAATAACTAAAGGAAGGGCAATTTAAAATAAGAGTATGAATAGAAATGTTATAAATATAATCACTCATTTAAAAAAAGATTTACAAACCTTTTGCTATTATAATATACAGCAATTAAATTTATCCACAGGTCTTGCACCATTTCTAATTTATATAGGAGATAACGAAAAGGCATCTCCGAGCGATATAGTTAAAAGTTTGTGTATGGATCCAGCTCACGTAGCAAGAAGTATTATTAAATTAGAAAAATTAGGCCTAGTGCAAAGATTAAAAAATGAAAAAGCTGATAAAAGAAAAAAAGTTTATACATTAACTGATAGCGGAATAATAGCGTATAATTCAGTTGTAGAAGATATGACTAAATGGGAAAATGAAAAGCTATCTAGCTTAGATGAAAAAGAAAAACAAACTTTAATTTTATTATTAAATAAATTAAAAATATAGTGTGTTAATTAAAATGAGGTGTGTATCACCTCTTTTTTTATTTTATTTTATGATATGAATGCGTATTTTATTTCATTTACTAAATATGGTTAAAAATCTAGTAAATCAGTTATAAAAATCTAAATTTATAGCTTTAAACAAGGCAAGTATTGGTAATTTATGAAAATTCATAAAATATTATTGAATAATTAATATTGATATGATAGTATTATTACGTAAAATGCATAATATGTTATGCATTTTACGTAATAAGGTTTGATTTAAAACTATGAATAAATTATAATTTGCAAAATAAGAACAATATTAAAAAAATATAAGTTGAACCCAACATAAAGAAGTTAAATAAAGGAGTGGATAAATTATGAAAATAGTAAAAAAAACATTGAGCGAGCAAATTTATGATTCGCTTAGAATGAATTTAATTAAAGGGGTAATTCCACTCGGCTCAAAGCTTATTAATCAAGATTTGCAAGCAAAGTTTGGAGTTAGCTCTACTCCAATTAGAGATGCTGTAAATCGTTTGCATCAAGATGGACTAGTTGTAGAGGTTACAAAAACAGGTGCAAAAGTGATAAACTTAGATGCAGATACCTTTAAAGAAGTTAACGAGTTATTAAGTACATTAAGCTGTGCTGCAATTAAATTTGCCATGGAAAGAAGCGATAAGGGCGAGATTGTAAATACTTTAAAAGAAATAGTTAAAAAGCAAAAAGAAAATATACAAAATGAAGATTATTATAAATATGATTACGATTTTCATAAAGTATTTTTTGAGTATGCAAAAAATGAAACATTTAAAAAGCTGTATAAAAGCTATCATCCGCTTCAAGAACTACTCACTTACTATGCAAGTGATTTAGGATATAAAAGAGAAGATGCTATAAAACAGCATGAAGATATGATAGAACTTTTATCAAAATCGGATATTGAGGGAGCACAAAAATATATGAATTTGCATCTGACAAAAGCAACTCATATGCATCAAGAACTATTAAATAAACAATAAATATAAAATATATAAAAACAAGATATGTTAAAAAGCATATCTTGTTTTTTTGTTTATGGACAAAATATTACAAAATACTTAATTATAATTAGTAATAACCTGATTTTCTAATAATTATTAACAATATATTAACGAAAATGAATAAATTGTTAATGACATTTGTGTGCTTTATACAAAAATTATATTTAATTTTATGAGTAGTTATGAAAAACAAAAAGAAATATTGACATATCTAAATGGTGGTGTTATTATGGTGGTATGGAAGTAATGCGTAATGCGTTACGCAAAATGTATTTTATTTTTATGGAGGAAAAATAATATGAAACCAATGAATTATTACCCAGCAGAACCATTTA
>CAYJGG010000078.1:0-6927 GCA_964369915.1 uncultured Oscillospiraceae bacterium
TATTGCCCACATCGTTTTAATATTATTCCACACTAGTAACAGTGTAGCCTTCTTCTTCAATAGCTTTAATTAAAGTGTTTTTTAAATCATCGCTTGCAGTTACAGTAGCGCAGTTTTTTTCTAAATCCACAACTACATCACTAACCCCACTAACATCACTTAAAGCATTAAAAACTGCATTTTGGCAGTGTTTACAAGACATACCCTCAATTAATAATTTCATAATAAAATCCTTTCATAAATAAATTATATTTTTATAATAGCATATAAATAATAAAATGCAATTACTATTTAAATTTTCTAAGTCTTAATGAATTCGTAACAACAAAAACGCTTGAAAAACTCATAGCAAGAGCTGCAAAATCTGGGCTTAACTTTAATCCAAAAGCTGTAAAAAATACGCCTGCTGCAATTGGAATTCCAATAATATTATAAATAAATGCCCAGAATAAATTTTGTTTTATATTATTAATAGTAGCCTTACTTAATCTTATTGCAGTAGCCACATCAACTAAATCATTTCTAATCAAAACAATGTCTGCGCTTTCAATAGCAATATCAGTGCCAGCGCCAATAGCTATTCCAACATCGGCTCTTGCAAGTGCTGGAGAATCATTAATTCCATCGCCCACCATCGCAACGATATTACCATTTTCCTGATATTTCCTAACGATTTTCTCTTTCTCATCAGGAAGCACATCACTTATAACATTTTTTATTCCTATTTTACTCGCAATAGCTGTTGCTGTTTTATTATTATCCCCAGTTAACATAACCACTTCAACGGATAAATCGTTTAATAATTTTATAGCATCTTCGCTACTTTTTTTGATTTTATCGCTAACTGTTATAATTCCAATTAACTTTTTATTTTTAGCAAAGAGTAGAGGAGTTTTGCCTTCTATAGAAAAATTTTCAAACTCTGTTTTATATTTTGTTATATCGATATTAAACTCTTTAAACATCAATTCATTACCAGCGATAACTTCATCTTTATTAATAAAACCACAAACGCCCTGACCTGCAATACTTTTAAAATTATCTGCTGAATATAAAGTGGCATTATTTAGTTTTGCATAGCTTACTATCGCAAAAGCTAAAGGATGTTCGCTAAAATTTTCAAGGCTGTAAGCTAAATTTAATAATTCTAATTCTTCTATATCAATAGGGATAATATCGCTAACTTCTGGAGTTCCGTTTGTGATAGTTCCAGTTTTATCTAAAACAACAGTTTTTACATTATGTAAAGTTTCAAGTGCCTCGCCTGATTTAATTAGTATTTTTTCGCTAGCGCCTTTACCAGTTCCAACCATTATTGAAACAGGGGTTGCAAGCCCTAAAGCACAAGGACAAGAAATAACTAAAACAGTTATTGCAAAAGATAAACTTTGCTCAAAATCAGCGCCTAAAATATTCCAAATAATAAAAGTTATTAATGAAATAAGCATAACTATTGGAACAAAAATCCCAGATATTTTATCGGCTAAACTAGCAATAGGAGCTTTTGAGGCAGAAGCCTCTTTAACTAAATTAATAATTTGATTAAAAGTGGTGTCTTCGCCAACTTTTTTTGCTGTGAATTTAATGTATCCGCCTTTATTTATTGAAGAAGCGATAACTGTATCGCCAATAGTTTTTTCAACAGGGATACTTTCCCCTGTTATACTAGACTGATCAAAAGATGCAGAGCCTTCTAGTATTTCGCCATCAACGGGAACAGCCATTCCATTTTTAACTATAACAATATCCCCTAAAAGCACTTCTTCAGCTTTTATAATTATTTCTGTATCGTCTCTTAAAACTAAAGCTGTTTTTGGAGCTAAATCTATTAATTTAGAAATAGCATCTGTTGTCTTTTCTCGGCTTTTGCTTTCTAAATATTTTCCTACTGTTATTAGAGCAAGAATAGTTGCAGCAGCCTCAAAATATAAATCCATATGATAAGAGGCAACTAAATCCATATCGCCAGTTGCAATTCCATAATTAATTCTAAAAATTGCAAAAATACCATAGATTAAAGCAGCAGATGAGCCTACTGCGATTAGGCTGTCCATATTTGGAGAGAGTGAATATAAAGCCTTAAATCCAGAAATATAATATTTTCTATTAACAAAAATTATAGGCAGTGCTAATAAAAACTGAATAAAAG
Organism: uncultured Oscillospiraceae bacterium; assembly: GCA_964369915.1. Classification (GTDB taxonomy): domain Bacteria; phylum Bacillota; class Clostridia; order Oscillospirales; family Ruminococcaceae; genus RGIG3102. The sequence goes on from CAYJGG010000078.1 coordinate 2,150, forward strand.
CATAGGATGAAGCGCCCTTATGTCCTACTAAAAATTCTGGAAGTGGAGCTCCCATCATCCCGCCCATTGATATATACATTAACGGCACTAAAAAAACTAAAGAAACAATTAAACGAAATTTTAGTTTTTCGCTTTCAATTTGCGATAGATTAACAGCGGTTTTTTCGCTAGTTTCTTTTTTAGTTTCTTTTATATTTTCTTGTATCCCATAGCCTGCTTTTTCAACAGATAATAAAACTTTTTCATTTAAATCATTATTATCTAAATTTAAAGTCATAGAGTTAGTTAGTAAATTTACTTGAACATCAGTAATACCTTCAATTTTACTCACAACCCTTTGAACTCTTGAAGAACAAGCCGAACAAGTCATGCCGGTTAAATTATATTCTTTTTTCATTATTATGGTTATCCCCTTTAATTATACTATATAGGTATATTTTAACTTAATATATAATAAAAGTAAATATATAAGTGATAAAATCACGAAAGATTAAAAATATTTATATACAAACCTTATTAATTTGAGTATAATATAAATCGAAGGTTTACTTAAAAAAAGAAAAAAAGATTATTTTACAATTATAAAATATTTAAATGATGTAAATTGTATAAAAAAGAAAGAACGGTGTATAAATGGAAAAGCAAAAACTGAAAAGTATTTATTTATTAATAACATTTTCAATATTATTATTTTTCTGCGTGCAAAACTTAGCTTTAGTTGCATCTTTTATAGGCTTTATTTATTCAGCTTTAAAGCCATTAATTTATGGGGGGATAATTGCTTTTATTGTAAATATTCCAATGAGTGGCATAGAAAAACTATTGTCTAAAAAAATGAAAAAAGGGCAAAGAGCAGTTGCATACTTAATAACAATTTTTATATTTTTAGTATTTTTAGCGGCTTTAATTGCTGTTATTATTCCGCAAATTGTAATATCATTAACTCAAATTATCCACAGCATTGAAAATCTTTATAATCAATTACCTAGAATGTATGAAGAATTGTCAGCTAGTATTCCAATGCTAAATGAATATATTGGAGATATAAACTGGACAGATATTTTAGCCGATGCAACAGTGATGATAGAATCAATTATCTTTAGTTTAGTTGAAGGGCTTACTGGATTTATTGGAGGAGTATTTGGCTCAGTTGTAAATTTTGTTGTGGCTTTTATATTCTCTATTTATCTATTATTTTCAAAAGAAAAAGTTTATATTGCTATTAAAAATTTATTCTATTCAGCATTTAAAAAAGAAAAAATGGATAAAGTTTATAAAGTGGCAGATTTAACAAATAAATCATTTTATAATTTTATTCAAGGACAGGCAACTGAATCAATTATTATCGGAGTTATATTCTTAGTTGTTTTATCAGTTTTAGGATTTAATTATGCTGTTTTAATTAGCACAATAATGAGCGTAGGCTCGCTAATTCCTATTTTTGGTTCTGCTATAGGCTGCGTTATAGCGATGTTCTTTTTAGCAACTGTTAATTTAAATCAGGCAATTTGGTTTTTAATATTATTTATTGTTATTCAGCAAGTAGAAGGAAATTTAATTTATCCATATGTAGTTGGAAATAAAGTTGGCATACCTGCAATACTAGTGTTTATGTCTGTTGTTTTAGGTGGAAACCTTTTAGGACTCGTTGGAATGCTTACATTTATTCCAATTTCAGGCGTTATCTACACATTATTAAAAGAATTTGTTGAAAATAAAAAAATTAATTTAGAATTAAACGAAGAACAATTAGAAAAAATTGAATAAAAATTAAAAGCTTGATTTTTTAAATCAAGCTTTATTTTTTTAATAATTATTTCAACAATAAGTTGTTGAAACGATACTATAATCCATGCTATAATAATAAAAAAAAAGAGTGAGTTATAAAAAATTGACATCTTTTTTACATACAGTAAAGTTTTAAACATAGTTTTCAACACAGTGTTGAAAACTTTTTAACAGCCAGATATTAGATAAATACAGAGTATTTTATATAAAAATTAAAAATTATTAAAAATTTATAACATTTATAAAAAAAATAGTATTACAAATAGTAAATACTAGAATAATAAGTGTCGAAAAAAGAGGTTTTAAACAATTTACTTTAAAATTGTTGAAAACTCGAAAAAATCGTTGAAATGTTGATAAGTATGTTGAAACTGTTTAAAAGTGGCAGAATTTAAACATTATTATGTAAAAAATAGATAAATTTTGGTAAAAATGAAGAAAATAACCCAAAAAAGGAGGCAAAGTATATTGAAAGTTATAGAAAAATTAATGCTTGAAAATGAGGTTTTTGATTACAATTTTATAAGTTTTCAACATTTAAACATCTTAGATGTTAAATCTAAAGAGAGAATTCCAAGGGATTCTAAGTCAGTTATAGCATGTATTTTTCCATATTTTTCAAAAAAAGCACTAAATGGCAATATAAGCGCATATTGTGCTGTGCCCGATTACCATACTGTAATTCGAATGAAACTAAAATCCATATCTGAAAAATTAAAAGAAATATACCCGAATGAAGAATTTGAAGTTTTTGTTGATTCTTCTCCGATAGAAGAAATTGATATGGCACTAAAAGCAGGGCTTGGCGTTTTAGGGAAAAATTCTTTATTAATTAATGAAAAATATGGCTCGTTTATATTCATAGGCGAAATAGTTACCACTTTAGAAATAAAAGCAAAATTAAAAAATATAAAAAATTGTATCGGCTGTGATTTATGTATAAAAAACTGCCCAGGCAAAGCAATAAATGAAACAGGAGTAAACACCGATTTATGCGCAGGATTTTTAAATCAGAAAAAAGGTGATTTGCAAAAAGAAGAAATAGAAATAATAAAAGACTCTAATAGTTTGTGGGGCTGTGATATCTGTCAGTTAGTTTGTCCTTATAATAAAGATTTAAATGAAGTAAGTAATGAATTTTCAAACGATATAATAAACACAATTAATAAAGAAACTGTGCAAGCTATTTATAAAAAAAGAGCCTTTGGATTTAAAGGCTTGAAAATTCTATTAAGAAATTTAGATTTATTTGATTGTAAGGAAAATGAAAATGAAGAATAACGATAAAAACAGCGATTAACTATGTAAAATAATAAAATAAGCTTTAAATAAAGGTAGAATTTCTATAATTCGTCAATAGACTTAGTATTTAAAGATATTGTATAATAATTAAATCTAAGAAACATCAAAAGATGTAAGATTATTTTAATTTGCTGTGATTACCCATAAAAAACTTCTTTAATCCCTGATAGTATTAAAAACCAATAATTTTTTTAATTTTAGGTTAATTTCATTTAACGAAGATAAAAGAAATTTTTAGGGTTTAAAAACTAGCTTAGACTAAAATAGTTTAAAAAAGAGTATTTTTAGTAAATATAACACAAGGAGAATTTATGGGTATTTTAACCGAATTCACAAATAACTTTAAGGTGATGAATAATAACCTTAAATGGTTTATGCTTTGCATATTTATAAATGGGGTAATAATGTCCTCAACTAGTGTGCTTCTAAGTATATATTATAAAGACTTAGGCTTTACAGAAAGTATAATAGGAAATCTTTTATCTCTTCGCACGCTCGGTAATTCTCTTGGTGCTTTTTGCGCTATGATAATCGTTGGAAAACTTGGCACTAAAAAATCTCTTTTCGTTGCCTACACGGGAATGGCGTTATCGGGAATTATTTTTGTAAATATTTTATTTATGCCTATTTTGCAGTTTTTTTCTCTTACATTTGGTATTTCACAAGGCATACTTATGGTTATCCAGTCGCCGTTTTTAAGGAAAAATAGTAGTGATGAAAATGTAGTTACAAACTTTTCTACATCGTTTGTTTTAAGTAATGGGGCAATGTTTATTGGAAACTTTTTATTCGGTGCTATATCAGATGCACTAGCGTCTTTCGGCGGACAGCAAACACTGAGTAGGCAAATTGTTATGAATTTTAGCTTTTTGATTTTATTTTGTGCCACATTTGCAGTGAGTAGAATATCTCTTGAAAATGAAACAATAAACACTTCAAAAGAAAAATTCTCCTTAAAAAATTACACATTTCTTTTAAAAAACAAAAGAATTGTTTTATATCTAATAAAAGTTTCATTTATGGGAATTGGCGCAGGGCTTGTCGTTCCATTTTTTAGTGTATATATAAAAGAATCGCTTGAAGTATCGGATTCAATTGTCGGCGTTATTATGAGTATCTCTCAAATAGGCACTGTTGTAGGTGGTCTTTGTATTCCGTTTTTAACAAGGCGTTTTGGCAAGGTCAACACGATAATTGCCTGTCAGCTTATGAGTATTCCGTTTTTACTGTCTATCTCATTTCCGCAAGGCATTATTATTATGACTATCAGCTTTTTCTTTCGCTCAAGCTTTATGAATATGGCAAATCCTGTTGTAGAGAGTCTGGCAATGGATTTGGTTGATGATAAAAACAGAACGATTATGAGCTCTATTTTTATGCTAACGAATCACCTTTTTAGAGCGATAGGAACTTCACTTGGCGGATATATAATGCAAAATATTTCTTATAACACTCCTTACTACTTTACTATTATGTTTTATATCATCAACACATTTTTAATTTATACAATTTTTGGAAAAAAGAAGAGTAATTCTATGTCTACTTCAAAATAGATTAATTAGAATTATCGTAAATTAAATAATTACTTTCATAAAATAAGTATAAATTTTACAAATAAAAACTGTCACTATCATATAAGGGGATACCTATAAAGAACAAATACCGATTTTCATAAGAAAATCGGTATT
>CAYJGG010000079.1:0-6778 GCA_964369915.1 uncultured Oscillospiraceae bacterium
AAATACCGATTTTCTTATGAAAATCGGTATTTGTTCTTTATAGGTATCCCCTTATTTGATAGTGGTAGTTTTATTTTTGTATAGATTATATTCATTTTATTTATGTTTCTTTTCAATCGAGTACAGAATAAAACTTCCCATAGTAGTTATTGCAATGATAATCGTAAATAACCAACTATCATCTGTACCCACAAATCCGTCTATCCACATTCCTGCATAAGTCATTATAAAAGTTGTAATAATTGCTGTAAGTACCATTTTCACTTGCAAGCCCTCCTATTCTTATTATATAAATAACCCTTAAAAAATCATTCCACTAAAAGCTGATTTAATCTTTTTAAATTTACACCATTGTTTTATCTCTTTGTAGTTCTCTAGCTGCCATAACAGTTAAAGCCCCCATTAATGGAGTGTATTTTTCATCTTTTACATGCAAAATAAAATTATCAAAATATAAATTATGTAAAGTGATAGAAAAACGTTCTGCTATTGTGCCGATAACTCTATCATTCATTTTAACTATATAGTTTGTTCCTATTTTATCATTTATGCTTTGCATTTCTAAAAGACCGTCTTTAGTTTGCATAGTAAAGGTGTCGTGAGCAAAATCAAGTTTTTGCTCAAAAACTCCATACTCTTTACCATATAAAAAGAATTCATATTTATTTAAAACTTTTAATAGCTTTTTATCCATTTTAAAAACTTCTTGTCCTGTTGAAAGTTTTCTCATATAAAATGTTTTAAGTGGCAAACTCGCCTCGATTTCATAAATTGGATTATTATTAAAATCAAGCAAATTAAATTTCTGCCCTGTGATTTTAAATTCTTCATCAAAACGATAAATTTTCCCAAGATTCTCTTGATTGTAAAATGGCATAACATTGCCAGTAACACAAAAATCTTCAATAGTTTTATACATATCTTCAAGTATGCCTTGCGCAAGTAGTGAGTAGCAAACTAAATCTTCATCAGAAAAAATATCAACTGGCTGTTTTGTGTTTTCAAGTCGCCATTCATCTTCTTTTTTAGCTTTTATAAAACTCGTCATAAAATTACTAGAAATGCAAAAGTTTTTGCCGAGTTTATGAAGATAAATAAAATGCCCTTCAACAGGCCCAAAAATTAAAACATCGCCTTTAATAAGTTTCATCCCAGAAAGCCAAGGCGTGCCTAAAAGCGAGTTAGTGTTTTTAAAAGCGTTATATACATCTTTAACGCTTAAACTTTTTGGATTTTCAATTATTTTAACAGAGCTAATGTTTTTATTATAATCTTTTGGAGTAGCAGTCATATAAATTGCAACACCAACTGTTAAAATAATTGTTCCAAAAATTATCGCCATATCGCTTTCAAGCCCAAACATAAAAAGAAAAGCTATTCCTAAAATAACAATAACAGTGCCTATAAATTTTTTAAATAATCCCTTTGATTTTTTCATATAAATAAAATCTCCTCATTTTATAATATATAAGTGTAGCATAATTTTTAAAATAAAACAATGTTAAAACTATGATGTATAAAGCAATGAAGATTGCAAACAATATATATAAATCGTTTTAAAATAAATCGGAGGACTATATAATGGACAACAATTTTTTTGCTTTAGCTAAAAAGAAAATAGGCGAAAATACTATCGGGATTATGCTAGCTGTTATGGTGATAGTTGCAGCTGTTTTATCCTTTACCACAATTAGGGACATAAATAATAAACTTTCCCAGCAAGAAATACAAGAATTATCACAAACGCCAATGCCAATGCCGACCGAGGAAGCTGATGTAGTTGGTAAAACCGAAGAAAATGTTCCGCTGCCAAATGCAAGCAATAAGCCAGAGGAAGAGGCTGTTGAAGCTCCAAATCCTACGCAAGAACCTACTCAAACTCAAGAAGAAGTTGAACAAGTGATAGTGGATAATTCTTTTTCAATGCCAGTTGAAGGAGAAATTATTGTAGAATTTTCGGGAGATGAATTAGTTTACAATAGAACACTTGAAGATTATAGAACACATAATGGTATAGATATTTCTTCAAGTAAAGATAACGCTGTTTATTCAGGTAAAACAGGAACAGTCTTAGATGTTTACACAGACGGGCTACTAGGTGTTGTTATTGAAATTGATCATGGAGAATTTATAGCAAGATATTGCGGATTAAATGAAAAAACCTTTGTTTCAAAAGGTGATGAAGTTGCAAAAGGGCAGACAATAGGCTCTATAAATGAAGTTCCTATGGAGCTGAATGATGAAACTCATTTGCACCTTGAAATTTTAGTGGATTCAGTTTATGTAGATCCACAAACAATACTGAAATAATTTTAATATAAAGCGAATAATATAAAGGAGATGAAAATTTAAATCATCTCCTTTTATTAGTGTTATAGTAAAAAAAATATTAAATGAATATTATGAAAAACTTACAATATGGTAAAAAAGGTGAAAATGTGGTAAATTTCACTTTACATATTAAAGAAATTGTATTAATATTAGAGTATGTGATTTTAAACATATAAAAGAGAAAATTAGAGAAAAAATGCCTTTTATTAAAATAGGGCAAAAAAGTTTTGCAAAAAAAGCAAAACATTCGGAAAGGAACGAATAAGAAAATGAAAAAAATCCTAGCTTTAATTTTGGCATCTGTCTTAGCTATGGCAATGCTAACAGCCTGCGGTTCTGATGAAAATGGGGTAAACACAGAAACTCCAGCAGAGCCAACTCCAACACCAAAAGTTTTACACGTTGAGCCTTTTACAGGGGAAGAACAATCATTTAGCTATCCAGAAGGGCAAAGACCAGTTGCAGTTATGGTAAATAATATTATGCAAGTTGGCACAATGGAAATGGCTTGGCCACATTATGGTTTATCAGAAGCAGATGTAGTTTTTGAAATGGAAACAGAAGGCGGTATCACTAGAATGATGGCGCTATTTAGAGATTACACAACAATGCCAAGAGTAGGCCCTGTTAGAAGTGCAAGAGATCAATTTGTTCAAATGCTACTTCCAACATCAGCTTTATACGTTCATGATGGCGAATCAACATATGCAACAACTATGCTTGATTATTATCAATATAGGAATGCCGATTTAATTCCTAATCTAGGCATAACTTTCTACGACACTTCTTTAACTGATAGACAAAGTTGGCATACCGCATTTACTTCAGGACAATTAATAACTGATGCAATAGCAAAAGATAATGAAAATAATGATAAAATTCAAGAAGAAGGTGAACCACTGCCACTATTTAACTGGGTGGATTATGATTTACCAGATAGAGAAATAAATAGTGTTGATGTTAATAGCATTCAATTAAAATATTCATCAGCATATACAGGTGAAATTGTCTATGATGCAACTACTCAAACTTACACAAAACATCACACATACACAGCAAATGGCCAAACTAGAACATTAATCGATGCTGGAAACTCAGATTTAGCTGTTGAGTTTGATAATGTGTTTATTTTATGGACTCCGGTTGAAATGTATCCAGGTGACTACTTACCAGATTTTGACTTTGATCACGGCGGAGTTGGTTATTATTTCTGCAATGGTAAAGTTGAGAAAATATCTTGGACTAAAGGTGCGCCAGATACTCCTTTAAAAATTTATAGTTTTGATGGAGATGGAACTGAACTTGAAATAAATACAGGAACAAGCTATATCACAGTTATTGACTTAGATAACTATGGTGATTTTATGTTTGATAATGTGCCGGTTGATGTAAATAGTGATTACACACAGCCAGTAGCAACTCCTGCACCAGAAACTACATCCGGAGAAACTTCTTCAAGCGAAGGCTAATAAAAATTAAAAAAACAAGCATTTAGTTTAAAAGCTAGATGCTTGTTTTAATTTATCAATATATGTTGGTTTTATAAAAAAAGATTTACAATTCAGCTTTTTAGGTTTACAACTGTTAAAGAATACTATATAATAAATAAAGATTTATAAAATAAAAGGAGAATACTCTTGATTAAAATAAAAAAAATAATAAGTATGAGTTTAATTCTAGCTTTAGCTTTAAGCCTTACAGCTTGCTCAAGTAGCGAAGAAGATGAAACTGCCACTACAGAAGAAACACAAACGACTGAAACAGTAGTTGAAAGAGAATATAATTATCTAACAGGTGAAGAACTACAGGACGGCCAAACAACGGTTTCTCGCCCTGTTGCAGTTATGATAAATAATGCAAAACAAGCACTTCCACAAAAGGGTTTATCAAGTGCTCAAGTGATTTATGAAACGGTAACTGAAGGCGGAATCACCCGTTTGATGGCTTTGTATCCAAACGTTGAAAGCGTAGGAACAGTAGGCCCTGTTAGAAGCGCAAGAGATCAGTATATTGAATTTGTGTTGCCTGCAAATGCAATATATGTGAATATCGGTGGCTCGGCTTCTGCCACAGAAATGCTCAATATGTATAACTATCAAAATGTTGATGGATTATATCTTGGTGAAAATGCATTTTTTATTGATGAAGAAAGAGAAAAAGTTTTATCTCCAGAGCATTGCTGGTTTACAAATTCTAGCTTAATAAGTCAAGGTATTGAAATAAATTCAATTCAGGAAAACGGTAATGGCTATCCAATTTTTAATTTTGAATTAGATGAAGAGAGCGTTTTATTAGAAGGCGAAAGTGCTATTAATATAAGCTTTAGCTTTTCTGATTATGCACCTGTAACTTTTGATTATAATGCTGAAACTAATGAGTATTTAAAAACTGCTTTTGGTTCTCCGCACGTAGATGGGGAAACTAATCAGCAACTATCTTTTGATAATGTGTTTATTTTATATTCCGAGATAGGATTAAAAGACAATTTAGTTGTGCCAGATTATAATTTAGAAAGTGGCGAAGGTTATTATTTCTATGGCGGCGAGTATAAAAAAATTACTTATTCCAAAGAAGAACCTCGTGCTCCACTTGTTATAATGGATGAAGCCGGCGAAGAAATTAAAATTAATACTGGCGAAAGTTATATTGGAATAGTTGATGTATTAAAAATGGAAGAAATAGTGATAACAGGAGTTGAGCCTGAAGCATCACCAGAAGCATAATAAAAAATAAAAAAAGCAGTTTTTTAAAAACTGCTTTTTTAGTTGATAATTAAAAATTAATAGTATATAATGTGTTTTAGAAACTATTTTATGTTTTCTTCAGAGTATTTTACAACATTTAGTAGAGCTGTGATTTGGTTTGGATAATCTTTACTTAGAGAATCCGTTGTCATTTCAAAATAAGGAGAAATCTCTTTTGAGACACTTTTATTTGATAAAACTTCACTTAAACTAGCAGAAGTTCTTAAAAGTGCAGCATTTGTATATCCGTCGAATAAAGGTGAAGAAATATCAAAAAGACTAAGGCTGTTTTGTTTGTTTGAATTGTAAATCATACGAAACATTTTATAGCAGCTTATCATTAAGTAATTACTAACTAATGTAGTAACTTCTTTATTTTTAGCTTTTGATAGCTTATCATAAATTATATTTAAACTACTTGAAATAAGTCTTTTATTCATAGTAGGCAACACACTTCCTGTGAATTTGCTATCGCTTTTAAGTTCGGCATCGGATAATTCAAACACATCAAGCACAACACCGTTTCTATCGGCAGTTCTTCCAAGCACATAGTCGCTTGAAACATTGTAGTAATCACACAACTTAATTAAAAAATCAAGCCCACATTCACGAAGACCTTTTTCGTAATGACTTAAAAGGGCTTGGCTGATACCTAAATCTAAAGCGGCTTGCTTTTGTGTGATACTTCTTTCCTTTCTTAAAAGGGTGATAATTCTACTAAAATTATTCATGGCGGTGATTTTCTCCTTAAAAAATACTACTGTTTGTAAATTATACCTTAAAAAAAACACAATGTAAATAGCAATATAAAACTTTTTATTATAAAATATTGGAGGATTTTATGAAAAATTACAAATTACACCTAATTCGCCACGGGCTTACAGAAGGGAATATAAAAGGCGTATATCTAGGCGCTGGAGTTGATAGTCCTGTGTGTGAAGAAGGAGTTAGAAGATTAAACAGACTACTTGAAGATTTCTCTTATCCACAAGTGGAAAAAATTTATTCTAGCCCAATGCTTAGAGCAAGAGAAACTACTGAGCTTCTATATAAAGATAAAGAATATCAAATAGTTGCAGATTTAATGGAATGCAAATTTGGCGAATTTGAAGGCAAAACAATTAAAGAACTAATGGAAACTAATGAAAACTATGCAAAATGGCTAGATATAAATTCTGGCTATGTTCCAGAGGGTGGAGAATCTAGCATGGAGTTTGCTAATAGATGCATTAGTGCTTTAAATGAAATATTAGAAGATATGATGAAAAATGGAATATTTGAAGCTAGTGCTATCTGTCACGGTGGAGTTATTTCTATAATGCTTGCAATGGTGGGCTACCCTAAAAAGATGCCAAACGAATGGATGAGCGATAATGGCTGCGGCTACACAATTCAAACAACAACAGCTAATTGGACAAGAGATAATTTAGTTGAAGTTACTGGTATACTACCTATCGGCTACGACAACAGCGAAGCTGGTACAAATAAATTTAAATAATAAAAAGGATGGTAATAATTATGAAAGACAATAACTGTGCATACTGCGTTGAAGGGGATTTACTTGATAAATTTGGAATTAAAATTTGCGATTTAGAAGTTTCTATGGTTTATCTTTTTAAAGAGCAAAGTCACAAAGGACGTGTGATATTAGCTTATAAAGACCATGTTAGTGAAATAGTTAATATTTCAGATAGTGAGCGTGA
>CAYJGG010000080.1:0-6741 GCA_964369915.1 uncultured Oscillospiraceae bacterium
AGGGGTAAAACATTGCATGGTACACGTTAACCCTTATGTTGATAAAAAAGAATAACTGTATAATTAATCTTTACATTATTCTAATTTTTCGTGATTGCAAAGCAATCTTTGGGCTATTCTTCTTGCCTAAAAAAACTAAAGTTTATATTATCCAAAGATAATATAAATAAACATCCACCAGCTAAGCTAGTGGATGTTTTTTATATAATAATTTAAATTATTAATTATTTAGCCATTTTAGCAGCTTCAATGATAGCGCTAATGTAACCAGCTGTATCAACTAAAGTTGAACCAGCAACAACGTCAGCACCTTCAACGCCTTCAGTTGTAGCAACAAAAGCTTCAAGTTCTGCAACTGTTTGACCAACACAGAATTCTTCAATAGCCATCCAAGATGTATCAAGAGTTAAAGTAGCGCCGCCTTTTTCAGTCATACCTGCGCTGTATGCTTCGATGTTTGTTCTTTTTGAAGCTAAAACTTTACCTTCAGCAAGAGCTGTTTCACCAAATGTAGCATCGCTGTTTGGAACACCAGTGTATGTAGCAGCGTCTAGGTATTGATATTCATCAACGATAGCAGCAACAACAACATCATCAATTACAGCAGCAGATGCTAAAGTAAAGCAGTATGTTCCGTGTGCAGCATAATCAACGTGAGCGATTTTAACATCAACATCAGCAAAGTTTGCAGGATCTGCAGTGCTAGTAGGAGCCATTTTAGCAGCTTCTATAACAGCTTTAATGTAACCAGCTGTATCAACTAAAGTTGAACCAGCAACAACGTCAGCACCTTCAACGCCTTCAGTTGTAGCAACAAAAGCTTCAAGTTCTGCAACTGTTTGACCAACACAGAATTCTTCAATAGCCATCCAAGATGTATCAAGAGTTAAAGTAGCGCCGCCTTTTTCAGTCATACCTGCGCTGTATGCTTCAGCATTAGCTCTTTTTGAAGCTAAAACTTTTTCATTAGCAAGAGCTAATTCACCAAATGTAGCGTCGCTGTTTGGAACACCAGTGTATGATGCTGAGTCCAGATATTGGTATTCATCAATATAAGTAGCAACGATTGTGTCACCAGCTAAAACAGTAGTTACTGCAGCGAAAGCATAAGTTCCGTGAGCAGCATAATCAGCTTTACCGATTGTTAAGCCTGAGTAATCAGCAGGTGTTTCCTCTGTTGTTTCTTCAGTAGTTGTAGTTGTTTCTTCTGTTGTAGTTTCAGCAGTTTCTTCTGTTGAACAAGCTGTTAAAGCAAATGTTAAACAAGCTGCTAAAAGTAATGCAATAATTTTTTTTGTCATTTCAATAATTTCCTTTCATCCTTAAATAAGTAATTTTTTATTGATAATAAATTAACAATGAAATAATATCATAAAGTTAAAGATATGTCAAGGAGTTTTGCAAAAGAATTTGCAAAGTTCATATATATGATTAACTTTAACTAATATTATACAATTTTTTCGCATTTTCAGTGGTAATTTTGATGATTTCGCTAGTTTCCATATTAAGGATTTCTGCAATTTTTTCTGCGATGAAAATAAGCATAGAAGAGTCTGAAGTTTTTCCACGCATAGGCTCAGGCGACATATAAGGGCAGTCGGTTTCGATTAAAAGCCTATCTAAAGGAACAACTTTTAAACTCTCAATTGCTCTTTTAGCATTTTTAAAAGTGATAACTCCTGTAAATCCGATATAAAATCCCATTTTAACAAGCTCTTTACAACTTTCACTAGAACCTGAATAGCAATGAACAACACCAGATTTTGCTGGATATTCATTTAAAATATCAATGGTGTCTTTCATAGCATCCCTTGTGTGTATAATTAGTGGTAAATCTAATTCATTAGCAATTTTTATCTGCTCAATAAACGCTTCTTTTTGCTCTTTTTCACTTGGACAATCATCATAATAATAATCAAGCCCAGCTTCTCCAATAGCAACAATTTTTTCATTATTTTTTGCAAGTTCTTTTATTTTAGATAGATTATCTTTTGTTGCGCTATCGGCTTCACTAGGATGAAATCCAGCAGCCACATACATAAAATCAGTTTTTTCACTTTGCTTTAAAGCTAAAATACTAGAATCTAAATCCCAAGCGCAGTTTAAAACATATCCAACATTATTTTCTTTTAGTTTTTTCATCATGCTATCAAAATTATTTATAAATCTTTCATTATTATAATGAGCATGACTATCAAACATTTTTTCCATAATAATTATTCCTTTAGTTCTTAAAAAAATATCCACTTAGTAAAGTGGATATTTTTATATTATCTTACTTTGCTTCCTGGAGCAACATTATCAGCAATAAACACAACTTCAACGTCATCTCCATTATCAGTAGCTAAAATCATACCTTCGCTCATTAATCCACGCATTTTTCTTGGAGCTAAATTATCAACAATAACAACTTTTTTACCAATTAAATCTTCTGGTTTATACCATTGAGCTATTCCAGAAAGGATAGTTCTTTCTCTTTTGCCATCAAAAACAGTATTGTTTAGTAGTTTATCAGCTTTTGGAACAGGCTCGCAGTTTATAATTTTACCAACAATTAAATTAACTTTCATAAATTCATCAATAGTGATTTCTTCTGTAGTTTCTTCTTCGATAACTTCTTCTTGGCTTGTTTTTTCAAGTTCTTGAGTTTTTTTAATTTCTTCAAGTTCTTTTTCAATATCTATACGAGGGAAGATAACATCACCTTTTTTAGCTGTAAATTCTTTTAATTGTCCAAAAGTTTCAACGCTTTCAAATGATAGTAATTCTTCGCTAAAGCCTAATTGCTCAGCTATTTTACTAGGAGTGTTTGGTAAGAAAGCTTGGAGCATAACAGTAGAAAATCTAATTGATTCAGCTAAATTATATAAAACAGTCGCAAGGCGTGCATTATTAGCTTCATCTTTTGCTAAAGTCCAAGGAGCAGTTTCATCGATGTATTTATTAGCTCTTTGAATAACTTTAAATATTTCTGTTAAAGCAACAGGAACATTTAATTCGTCCATCTGTTTTGTAACAGATGATTTTAAATTATTACATAGATTAATTAAATCATTATCTAAATCATCACTTTTTCTATCACTTGGTAAAGTGCCATTAAAATATTTTTCAATCATAGCAACAGTTCTTGAAACTAAATTGCCTAAATCATTTGCTAAATCAACATTAATTCTATTCATTAAAGCTTCATTTGAATAAACGCCATCATTACCAAATGGAACATCACGAAGTAAGAAATAACGAATAGCGTCAACGCCGTATTTTGAACAAAGTACAACTGGGTCAACCACATTGCCAACACTTTTACTTATTTTTCCACTTTCTAAAAGAAGCCATCCATGACCAAAAACTCTACTTGGAAGTGGTAAATCTAAAGCCATTAACATTCCAGGCCAGATTATGCTATGAAAACGTAGAATTTCTTTGCCCATTAGATGCAAATCAGCCGGCCAGTATTTATTAAAATCAGAATACTCATCGTTTTCATATCCTAAAGCAGAAATATAGTTTGATAAAGCATCAACCCACACATAAACAGTGTGTCCTTCATCAAAATCAACAGGGATACCCCAAGAAACAGTTGTTCTTGAAACGCATAAATCTTGTAGACCTTGTTTTATAAAACTAATCATTTCATTTTTTCTTGATTCAGGTTGGATGAAAATAGGATTTTCTTCGTATAAGTTTAGTAATCTATCTGCATAATTTGATAATCTAAAGAAGTAAGCATCTTCTTTAGCTGGATAAACTTCACGATTACAATCAGGACATTTACCATCAGCTAATTGGCTTTGAGTCCAGAAAGTTTCGCAAGGTTTACAATACATTCCTTCATAAAAACCTTTATAAATATCGCCTTTATCATAAAGTGTTTTAAATATTTTTTGCACAGTAGCTTTATGGTATTCATCAGTTGTTCTTATGTATCTATCATATTTAACATCTAATAATTCCCATAAGTTTTTAAAGCCTTCAACAATTTCATCAACATATTGTTTTGGAGTTTTTCCAGCTTCCGCTGCTTTATCTTGGATTTTTTGTCCGTGTTCATCAGAACCAGTTAAAAACATTACATCATAGCCTTGTAATCTTTTATATCTTGCTAAAGTATCAGCTATAACAGTTGTATAACTATGCCCGATATGCAGATTTGCAGACGGGTAATAGATAGGTGTTGTTATATAATATGGTTTTCTTTCCATTATTTTTCTCCTTAAAATGTTTGTATCTAATTATATTATCAAAAAAATACAATTTTTTCAATAATTTTATGATTTTTTCTTTAGTATTTTTCTTATATTTAATGCAGTGTTTATGCTAAAATCATATAGTTTATCAAATGTTAGATAAAATTCACCAACACACTCAACGATTTCACCTGTAAAATTAGCTTTAAATTTTAAAACTCTGTGTAATGATTCATCGTATTCACTTGTAGGGGAAACGCCTTGCATATCATATGAAGAACAGCCAGTTTCTAAAGCCCATTTCATAAGCTCCACTTGAATAGCATATGTTGGGCGAAGGTTTCTCATTTTATCAGTTGAACAGCCGTAAACATGGCTTACCATATTAGAATATTGAACACCGATACCACCACAAAGAGCTTCATCTTCAAAATAACACATAAATAATTTAGCATTATCGCCAAAGGCATTAAGCATATTTTCAAAATATGATTTTGGACGCGGTGAGAATTTTTGCCTTTGACTTGTTTCGTAATATATATTATAAAAATCATCAATTCCGGCTAAGCCCATATCTTTGCAAACAACGCCTTTTTTATGATATAAACGCATATTATATCTTGTATCTCTTGACATTTTTAAAAGAAGTTCATCATAAGAAAGGCCATTTAAATATCTTAGTTGATAAGAATATCTTGGCTGGATAGTTTTATGAAATTCTGCATTTCTTTCGATTTTAAATCCAGCATCAACAAAATTTTGAATTATTTCTTCTTCATGATTTTCAACTAGTGGGTCCATTATAAATTTAAAAGCCTTATGCTTTTTAGCTATAACTAAAACACCTTCATATAATTCTTTTAATATTTCTTTATTTTTATAATCGCAAACAGGCCCACGATTTGCATACATGTAGCTTTTTGCACCCATTTTTCGAATTAAAACCATCATCCCAGCGATTATTTTATCATCATCACTTCGAACAACTATAACTTCACTTTCCCACCCAGTTTTTACTTCTTGCCAGTGGATACTTTGCTGAAATCCAGTTAAAGGGAAGTTTTCGCAAAATAATTCGTATTCAAAATAATTTTCTTTATTTAATATTTCCATATAAATATAATTCCTTATAAACTTTAGATTGTATTTAGATATTATAGCATAAAAATTATAGTTTTAACAACTATTTATAAAAAAATAATGATAAATTGACATTTAATATTTTTTTTGATAAATTAATATTAATGGATAAATAATATAATAAATTTTAGAATAATATAAATTAGGAGGAGAAAATGAAAAATATTAAAAAAATGCTATCGATTATTTTAGTTTTTTGTATGACATTTAGTTTAACTGCTTGTCAAAAAAAAGCTCCAGAAACAACAGATAGAATAGAGCTTGCTATTTTTTATACAGGCGAATATCTAGCTGATGAAATGAAAAATCCAAATATAGAAGACGGACTAATGGTGACTTCTTTATTAAGGTCTATGCATGTAAAATTCGATGATAGCATATCTGATAAATACACAGAAACGGTATATGAAACTTTATTAAATAATAATGGCACTTTAGGGGATTTAAGCCTTGAAGAATATCCTGAAGTTATGCTAGCTTATACATCAACTGGAAAATTAGTAAACGAAGATGAGTATGGGTATGGAAATCTAATTTATTCACTTAACTATGATAGCGAAATACTAAGAGGTGGATATCTAAATAAAATAAGAACTTTAACTGCTATTGAAAGTGGCCATTATAATATAAACGAAGATGGAGATATAACTGTTGAAAGTTTAGTGGAATTTATATTAGATTTACAAGAGGAAGACGGAAGTTTTCAATATAAAGGAATGCAAGAAACTCCAATTGAAATTACTGCAAATTCAGTTATCGCTTTATCTTTAACTGAAAAAACTCAAGAAACTCAAACAGCAATAGAAAGTGGGGTGAAATATCTTTCAACTAGAATTAGAAACGATGATAGCTTAAAAGATTTAGCCTTAACTGTAGCTGCTTTAAACACAGCAGGCGTTGATGCAACGGATTTAGAAGGAAACGATTTAATTTCTTGGATAATGGAATATGAAAGAGAAGATTTTTCTTATAATCAAAATCAGCCAGATGCAAAAGATGGAGATTTACAAGACACAGCATATGCTTTAATGGCTTTTTCTTCTCAGTATAGATTTGAAAATGATTTAAATAGCTTTTATGATATGAGCGATGTTATACTTGAAGTTAAAAATAGCGATAGAAGTTTATTAGATGTGTTTATGTCACCGTTATTTTTGATACTAGGTGTTATATTATTAATTGTAATATTAGTATTATTTATAAAAATTAAAAAAACTAAAAAACTTAAAGCTGAAGGCATTTATAATGAAGCAGAGTCAAGAGAAATGACTGATGAAGAAATTATACAAAGAGATATAAAAGAATCGAAATTAGAAGATGAAAATACACCTTAAACCATGTAAAATAAAAAAATCATCACTATAGCTTGCTACTCGTAAAGAAACTTTAATAAAATACTAGAAAAATAAGGAAT
>CAYJGG010000081.1:0-6740 GCA_964369915.1 uncultured Oscillospiraceae bacterium
TCTGGAATAGGTAAAACAACTGTTGCAACGATAATTGCCCAAATGGCAAATAAAAGGCTTTTTAAATTAAATGGAACGCAGGCTTCAACGGCAGATATTAAAGATATAATATCTCAAATAGATACATTAGGCAGTGAAAATGGAATTTTATTATATCTTGATGAAATTCAGTATCTAAATAAAAAACAGCAACAATCTCTTTTAGAAGTGCTAGAAGATGGCTCTGTTACCTTAATTGCATCAACTACTGAAAATCCATACTTTGCTATTTTCAATGCGATACTTTCAAGGAGTACTATTTTTGAATTTAAGCCATTATCTGTTGAAGATATAAAAACCGGACTTTTAAAAGGGTTAGAAAAATTAAAAGCCGAAAAGAAAGTTTCCAATGATGTCTTAGATATAATAGCAAAAGGGTGTGGTGCAGATTTAAGAAAAGCATTTAATGCATTAGAGTTATTAATTGCAGCGGCTGGAAACAAAAAAGTTACGGCTGAAATGGCAAAGCAAGTTGTTCAGCGCTCATCTAATAGATTTGATAATCACGCAGACGAGCATTATAATCTTTTATCTGCTTTGCAAAAATCAATAAGAGGCTCAGACGCCGATGCAGCACTATTTTATCTTGCAAGACTTTTAGATGCCGATGCAATGCTCACAACAATAAGAAGAATTTTAATTATTGCTTGCGAAGATATAGGACTTGCTTATCCAATGGCAATTCCAATAGTAAAAGCTTGCTGTGATATAGCTTTGCAAACAGGCATGCCTGAAGCAAGAATTCCTTTAGCCGATGCGGTTGTTTTGCTTGCAACTTCCCCTAAAAGTAATTCTGCTTATGAGGGGTATAGTAGGGCAAGAATGGATTTATTAGAAAAAGGGTTTTCTGATGTTCCAGTTTATTTAAAAGATTCAAATGCAGTAGGGCAAAAATCTCTAAAGCCAGAAGAAAGATATAAATTCCCTCATGATTATGAAAACCACTGGGTACAACAAGATTATCTACCAAAAGAATTAAAAGGCGCTAAATACTATGAATTTGGCAATAATAAAATAGAACAAACTGCAAAAATTTATTGGGATAAAGTTAAAAGAATAAAATAAATTAATTATTACATTTTGTAATAATTTGTAGAAAAATATCATAAAGTTGATATCGTTTAAATGCTACGAAATACTTCAAAATGAATTAAAATCCAACTTTTCACAAAATTATAACTTATAGAGGTTATTATATTATTATAATTACGAAAGCGAGGCATATTTATGAAAATATTAGTAGTAGACGATGAACCTAGAATAAGAGAATTTATTGGACAATATTTAACAATATCAGGCTATGATGTTGAGGGTGCAAAAGACGGAGTTGAGGCTCTAGCTAAAGTAGCTAAAGGCGATATTGATTTATGCATATTAGATGTTATGATGCCATTTATGGACGGAATAACATGCCTTAAAGAAATGAGAAGTAGAGGATTTAAAACTCCTGTTATCATTCTTTCAGCAAAAGGCGAAGAATACGATAAAATTACTGGCTTCGATGCTGGTAGTGATGATTATATAGTAAAACCTTTCTCACCTAAAGAATTAGTAGCAAGAGTAAAGGCTGTTTTGCAAAGAGCAAATCCTGATTTAATCGAAACTAAAGAAAGATATATTTTCTCTGATTTAGTTATTGATGTTCCAAGTCACAGCGTTAAAATTAAAAACGAAATTATTAATGTAACTCCAAAAGAATTTGATTTACTAGTATGTCTAGTTCAAAATAAAGGAGTGGCTTTAAGTCGTGAAAGAATTTTATCAAAAGTTTGGAATTATGATTATTTTGGCGAAGATAGAACAGTTGATACGCATATAAAAATGTTAAGAAGTCATCTAAAAGATTACAGAGATTGCATTGTTACTGTTTGGGGAGTAGGATATAAATTTGAACCTAAGGAATAATTAATAGATGAAAAGTTTGAAATCTAAATTAACGATTGCTTTTATAGCAGTGTGCTTTGTTGTAATAATGATGATATGGGCGGTGTTATCGCTCTCTTTTGCTGAAACTTATTATGCCGCAACTCAACTTGAAATTGCGACAACTCTTGAAAAAGCAGTAAATGTTTTAGATGATAGCGAGCATACATTTGATGATGAAACTATTGATGAAATTTCAGAATATATGTCGCAAGGGTTTTGTATAGAAGTGGCTGATGCAAATGGCGATGGTGTGCTTTTACTTGAGGGTATTGGCGATGCCTGTCAATTGCACGGAGCAAAAGAAGATGAAGTTTTTTCAGATCAAAGGCGATTAAATACTGATTTATCAAAAGAGATAAGAGAAGAAGTGCAGGCTAATGAATCTTATAATCAAGATTTAATAGACGATTATGGAAACACGCAGATTTTAAGAGGAAAACTTACAGACATGGATTATTCTGTTATCGTTTCAACTAATCTTGCAAGAACGGATTCTATTGTAGGGATTGTTTCAAATCAGATAACGATTATAACATTTTTTGCTATTATTTTAGCGTTTATTATTTCTTCAATGTTTGCAACAAACTTCACAAGACCAATTGCGGTTTTATCAAAAGCTGCTAAAGAGATTGCAAAAGGTAACTATAGAGTTAAACTTAAAATCCAAGAAGGCAAAGACGATGAAATAGTGCAACTTGCAAAAGATTTTAACACGATGGTGGAAGAAATCGAAAGCACTCAAGAAATGCAAAAAGATTTAATAGCAAATATTTCACACGATTTAAGAACACCGCTAACAATTATAAAAGGCTATGCAGAAAGCATTAAAGATATAACTGGTGATAATAAAGAGATGCGTGAAAATCAATTAGAAACTATAATTGATGAAACAGATAGATTATCATTAATGGTAGCCTCTGTTTTAGAGTATTCAAAATTAAATCAAAAAACATATAAATTAAATGTTGTGCAGTATGATATAGCCGAAATGCTTAAAGACATTGTGGATTTTTATTCATATTCTGCGAATGTTGATGAAAAAGAAATAGTTTATGAAGGCTTAGAATCGGCATTTATATTTGCAGATGCTAGCTTAATAGAAAGAGTTTTACACAACTTTGTTTCGAATGCACTATTGCACACTTCTAAAGGGGAAAATATAGTAGCTTCTGTTACAAATTTAGAAGATGGCAAAATAAAAGTTTCGATTAAAGATTTTGGCGATGGTATTGCAAAAGAAGATATAAAACATATTTTTGATAGATATTATAGGTCAAGAAAAGACACAGGTAAACAAGGGACAGGCCTTGGGCTTACAATAGTTAAATCCATTTTAGAAAATCATGGGTTTGAATATGGAGTAGAGAGCGATATCGGTAAAGGTAGCGAATTCTATTTTATAGTGTAAGTTAATCACATTAATATTGAATTTAAATAGTTTTTTGTGATATAATATTTAAGGATAAACTTTTTAATAAAAGGAGATTAGGAAAATGGTAGTAACAAGACAAACTAATTTAGGCGAAATATTAGACGCTGATAGAACAACAGCTCCATACTTTATGGAAATGGGCATGCATTGCCTAGGTTGTCCAGCATCAAGAATGGAAAATATTGAGCAAGCTTGTATGGTGCATGGCGTTGACCCAGACGCTTTAGTTGAAAAATTAAATGCACATTTTCAAAAAGCATAATTAGTTTTTATATGAAACATAAAAGTATAGGCAGTCGTTTATTAATGGCTGCCTCTTTTATTGATAATGGGGATATAGTTTGTGATGTTGGGTGTGATCACGGAAAACTATCTTTATATTTAATAAAAGAAGAAAAAGCAAAAAAAATATTCGCAACAGATATAAATAAGTTGCCACTTCAAAAAGCGATAGAATTATTTAAAATAAATAATTTAAGTGATAAAGCGGAATTTTATTTAACCGATGGCTTAACAGATATAAAAAACACAAAAGATATAAGCCATATAGTTATCGCAGGTCTTGGCGGAAACACTATGGCTGATGTTATATCTGCTGCTGATTTTATTAAAAATCAAAAAACAAAACTTGTATTACTTCCGGCTCAAAATGCTGTTAAAATAAGAGAATATTTATATAAAAATGGATTTAAAATTATAAAAGAGGAAACAGTTAGTGAAAATAATAAATTTTATAGCTGTATTTTAAGTGAATACTCTAAAGAAATAAAAAATCCAAGTGTTTATGATATATTTATTGGAGAAATAAAATTTAAAAACACTATTAGTGATATAGGATATTTTAAAATGGCTTTATCGCAACTTGAAAAAATACAAAAAGGCACTATAATTAGAGAAGGCAAAGAAAATATAGATATAGAAAATGCTATAAATAAAATCAAAAGTTATTTATAGAGAAAATAAAGAGGAGAACTCATGGCATTAGACGCTATTACAATATCGCTACTTTCGAATGAATTAAACACTGTTTTAGAAAATTCACGAATAGATAAAATCCATCAACCTTCAAAAGATGAAGTTGTCTTGCATTTTAGAAAACGTGATGGGAATTTAAAATTATTAATTTCTGCAAGAAGTGGCTCTGCTAGAATATGCACAACAAACGAGGTGTTTGAGAACCCGCAAACTCCTCCGTCTTTTTGTATGCTCCTTCGTAAATACTTATCTGGGGCAAGATTTGTATCTTCAAATTTTGTAAAAGGCGAAAGGATAATAATGATTTCCTTTTTAGCCACTAGCGAAATTGGAGATTTAGTTAATATTGATATGGCTGTTGAATTAATGGGACGATATGCAAATATAGTTTTAATAAATAAAGACGGTAAAATTATTGATGCAATGAAAAGAGTTGATGCAGACGCTTCGAGTATTCGTCAACTACTTCCAGGGCTTGATTATAAACTACCACCAAACAGAGATAACCCAAGATTGATAGAAGAAACAGAAGAAGTTATAAAAAAAGTTGTGGCTTATGAAGGGTTAGTTTCTCAAAGTTTTATGAAAAATACTCAAGGACTAGGCGCAGTTATAGCAAGAGAAATTGCTCATTTAGCCTCTTTAGATGATGTTTATTCAGATAGCCTTGATATAAATCAAAAGATGAAATTAGATTTTGCAGTTGAAAAGGTTGTTAATTATTATCATAACCCTGTTTTTACAACTGTGTTTGATGAAACAGAAAAACCGATAGAATTTTCATTTATGCCTTTAACTCAATACGGCGATTTAAAACAAGTTCATTATAAATCTTTAAATGAATTATTAGATGAATATTATTCTAAAAAAGACAAACAAGAAAGACTAAGACAAAAGGGAAAAGATTTATATAGATTAGTTTCTAATCTTTTAGAAAGAAATCTAAGAAAATCAGCACTTAGAAAAGAAGATTTAATTAAAAGTGAAAATAGTGAGCCTTTAAGAATTAAAGGGGAGTTATTAACTGCGAATTTATATCAATTAGAAAAAGGCATGAAAACAGTTAAGGTTTTTAATTATTATGATAATAGCGAAGTTGAAATAAAACTTGATCCTAAATTAACTGGGAACGAAAATGCGCAAAAGTATTTTAAGGATTATAAAAAGAAACAAACAGCAGTTAAAGTTTTAAAAGATTTAATTATTCAAGATGAAATTGAATATGAATATTTAAAAAGCATTGAATATATTATTAGTGAGGCTGAAAATGAGCAAGAATTAATGAATATACGAAATGAATTATATGAGGCAAGATACATTAAATATTTTAAAACAAAAACAAAAAAGCAAAAGGCATTAGATTTTATTAAATATATTTCTTCAGACGGATTTTTAATTTTAGTTGGAAGAAATAATTTGCAAAACGATAAACTAACTATGAAAACGGCAAGAGGCAAGGATTTATGGTTTCACACAAAGAATGCACCAGGTAGTCATGTTGTTGTTATGAGCGAGGGGCAGGATATACCACTTAAAACTCAAAACGAAGCAGCAATGCTAGCTGTTTTTCATTCTAGTCAAAAAGAATCTTCTAAAGTTGCTGTTGATTATACATTTATTAAAAATATTAAAAAGACAAATGATTTAAAACCAGGTATGGTTATATACGACACGAACGAAACAGCATATATAACTCCTGATTTAAATATTATAGAATCCCTTGAAAAGGCATAAATAATATTGTGGTTTCAGTGTTTTTTTAAAATAAACAAGCATGCAATACATCACGTAGAAAAAGAAAAATTCTTTTTTATAATATAAAAAATAGTAATAGTATATATAAGTTTAATTTTTGTTAATAATTTATATATACTATTATTTTTATAATATGGTATACTATTTTAGCTGCAAAAAAGCGATTATTTTATAAATTGTCGTTTTACTGTATGCAATGTGCACAATAAAGTGTCCTAATATCCGCTATTTTATTGTTTATTCATATGAAAATAAAATAAATGATAAAATGTATTGTATTTTCTATTAAAATATAGTAGAATACTTAGGCGACTGCAAAGAAAAGCGTTGATACGGGAGGTTGCCACAATCGTGGGTTTTTCCGTTGAGTATGTCCGATCTTTGAACCGGGCGACAAAACTATTAAATACTAATGCAAGGAGTGTATGACCTGTAAAGGTCCTCTGACTATAACTTTGTGAAAGAGATTCTTTATTTTAAAGAATAACCGATTTAACTGCATGGCGGTTAGTCGGCTTTTATAATGAGATAGAGCGAAACACCCGGCACAGTGTTAATAGAATTTGTTTACCGCCGCTATTAAAAAAAGAAAATCTATAAGGAGGCGTTAAAA
>CAYJGG010000082.1:0-6390 GCA_964369915.1 uncultured Oscillospiraceae bacterium
GCTTATTTATATTATCATCAATAATATAAACTTTAGTTTTCCTTTTGAGCAAGAAGAATAGCCCAAAGATTGCGTTGCAATCACGAAAAACTAATAATATGTAAAGCTTATTTATATTATCATCAATAATATAAACTTTAGTTTTCCTTTTGGGCAAGAAGAATAGCTCAAAGATTGCTTTGCAATCACGAAAAATTAATAATAGGTAAAGATTTTTTATATTATCTAAAATATGAAATCATATCGCCTTTTTCTAGCTTTTTCATATTAAATGATGGATAAAATTTATTATTAACTTCATCATTGATATCAGTTACAACAAAAAACATTCTAACGTTTATATATTTATCCCAGCAATATTTAAATAAATATGTACCTATTCCTTTTTTATGATATTCTTTTAAAACTATTAAATCTTGCACTACTAATACATGTTCACCATCGCCAACACATCTAATAAATCCAACAAGTTTATCTTTATAAAAAGCACCATAAAAATATAATGAATTTTGAAGTGCTCTAATTAATTTATCATCATCTTTTAAATATGCCATCCAGTTTGAATCATTATATATTTCTTTAATCTCTTTTAAATAGCTTTCATCAATTTCTTTATATTCAAACATTTTAACTCCTTAATTTTTACTAGATTTAAGTAAAATTATTTATAAACAACGCCATCTTTCATTACAAAAACACAATTTTCCATTGTTTTAATATTTTCTCTTGGATCTTCATCAAATGCCACTATATCAGCAAATTTTCCAGCAGTAATACTTCCAATTTCTTTATCTTTTCTTAAAAGTTCTGATGCATTTTTTGTAGCAGCGGTTAAGGCTTCTAAAGCAGTCATCCCAAACTCTGTTAATAAATAAAACTCATATCCTTGTTTACCGTGAAAATTTTGAGGTGTTGCAGCATCTGTTCCAAAAGCAATTTTAACTCCAGCTTTTCTAGCTTTTATAAAGCCTTCTTTATGCGTTGCAAAAACTTGATTCGCCTTTGCTATAGCCCAATCTGCAACTCCCATTTCTTTGCCTTTTGTTATAATTTTTTCAGCTGCTATAATTGTCGGTACTAAATATGTTCCTCTTTTTGCCATTTCTTCTATACATTCATCATCTAAAATCATTCCATGCTCAACAGAAGAAACTCCAGCTTTAACTGCATCTTTAATTCCAGATGTACCGTGTGCATGAGTTGCTGTGTGAATTCCATACATTTTTGCAATGTCGCAAACTGCTTTCATTTCTTCAAAAGTCATCTGCTGTGCGCCAACTGTTGTTCCTAAACTCATAACACCACCTGTTGCCATAAACTTAATTAAATCAACTCCGTGTTTTATATTATATCTTGCAATTTTTGCAAATTCTTCTGGACCATCTGCTACATTATTTGCTAATGCATCGCTTATGTATGGATTATAATGGCTATCAGCATGACCACCAGTTGAACTTAAAGCTGGTCCTGAAACAACTAAGCGTGGCCCTTCGATTTCTCCTTTGTTTATCGCGTTTCTTAAAGAAACATCAACAAAACCAGGATCACCTAAAGATCTAATCGTAGTAAATCCAGCTAGTAAATCTTGCTTTGCTTTTCTCATTGCAAAAAAAGCATTATCACCTAAAGTTTTTAGCATTCTATTATTGCTAGATTCCCCATCTCCACATAAATGCACATGACAATCAATTAAACCTGGAGTTACAAATTTGCCTTCAAGGTTAATAATTTCATAGTCTTTAATATTTTCTGAAAAGTCTGTGATTTTTTCAATTTTATTCTCGTTAATAAATATTAATACATTTTCTAAAACCTTTTCATTTTCTGCATCAAACATTTTTGAACATTTTATAACTTTTTTACTCATTTTATTCACTCCTATTTTTATTATTTATTTAATTATACACTTGTATTTTATTTAGTCAATATATCTGATTTTTCTATAATTTTAGCCTGCTTTGTTTATTTTCACATATTTCAAATATTAAAATTAATAATTTATATTACTTTAACTATATTTTTAAATTTTTCGTTTGATTTTAATAAAAAAATTATGTTTATAATAATAAATACTACCAATTATTAATTAAAATTTTTGTTTACTTTTTTAATATTAAAAAACAGCATTTATTATAAATGCTGTTTTTAATCTAATCTATATTAGTTTCTTTTGTTATATAAATAGGTCTGTTTTTAGTTTCTAAATAAGATTTTGAAATATACTGCCCTAAAATCCCAACACTTAAAAGCTGAATTCCCCCTAAAAATAGTATTATTGATATAGTTGAAGGATATCCATCAACAGGATCTCCGTATAATAATGTTCTTACTACAAAGAATATCATCATTAAAACAGCTAATATACAAAACAAGATACCCATTAAACTTGAAATAACTAAAGGCGCTGTTGAAAAGGCAACTATTCCATCTATAGAATATATTAATAATTTAAAAAAGCTCCATTTAGTTTCTCCAGCTGCTCTTTCGACATTTTCATATTCAATCCATAAAGTATCAAACCCAACCCATGATAAAATCCCTTTGGAAAATCTATTATATTCTTTTAACTCTAAAATTGAATTAACCATTTGTCTTGTCATCATTCTAAAATCTCGCGCACCATTAACAATTTCCGTTTTTGATATTTTGTTAATCATTTTATAAAACATTTTCGCAAAAAAACTTCTTATTATTGGCTCACCTTTTCTAGTTGAGCGTTTAGTTGCAACACAGTCATAATTATTTTCTCTAATTTCAACAAGCATATTTTGTAAAAAACTAGGCGGATCTTGCAAATCTGCATCCATCAAAACAACATAATCCCCTTTTGAATTTTCAAGACCTGCATACATTGCACTCTCTTTTCCAAAATTCCTTGAAAAAGATATATATTTAACGCCTTTATCTTTTTTTGATAGTTCTTTTAATATATTAAGAGTTTTATCACGTGAACCATCATTAATAAATAAAAATTCATAATTAATATCTGGAATTTCTTTTAAAAATTTTAATGTTTCATTGTAAAAAATTTCTATAACTTCCTCTTCATTATAACAAGGAACTACTATGCTAAGTAATTTATTCATTAGGCTAAACCTTTCAATATTTATAATTACTAATTTTATCACACATTATCTTTTTATTCAATAAATTCTTACAATAATTGTATAAATACCTATCACTCATTCTAAATAAATAAAAAACTGCCGTAATCGGCAGTTTTTTATTTACGGTATAGTATATGTCTTAAACGATCTCTCGAAATAAGCAGTTTTATGCACTTTTCACATCTTCTAAAAGCATTTTTAACGCTGATATAGAACTTGAGTGTGAACGCAAAATTTTTGCATTACATCTTTTTGCCTCACAGTTAGCACAGGCAACTAATTTATGCGATACTGTATTAGTAAACATAATAATTAAATCAGGAGAGCCAAATTTATTTTTAACTTCACGTTTCATTTTAGTGAAAATTTTAGCTTTACATCCATAATCTTTACAAATATCAAGATATTTTCTTTCCATACATTCATTTCCGCCAATTATTACGACACTCATAATTACCTCCGTTAATTAGTTGTAACTAACTTATATGTTTTATTGAAAACTGCGATGAATTTTTTCATTGCAGTTAGTTATATTTAACTTTATGTTTTAGATTATATACCATTTTTGTATATTTGTCAACATATTTGTTAAAATTTTATTTAATTAGAAAAATAAGTAGTAAATTACTGGTATTATTAATGCAGGAATAAAGTTTGCAGTTTTTATTTTAGCCATACCAATTTGATTCATTCCTATTGTAGAAACAATGGCATATCCAACCATATTTATCCCATTCATCATTTCATTTGTTAAAATTGGAGAAATAAGTTGTGATAGTAACGCAAAAAATCCTTGATATAAAAACACAGCTACTGCTGAAAACATTACACCTATTCCCATTGTGCTACTTAAAATTAATGCAAAAATCCCATCTAATACGCTTTTAATTAATAATATTTCCATATTACCTTCTAACATATCTTGCATAGGTCCAAATATAGCCATAGCACCTGCACAAAATATAATTGAAGACATAACAAATCCTTTTGAAAAATTACCAAGATTATATTTTTTTTCTATAATATTTCCAAAATTATTTATTTTATCATCTATTTTTAAAAATTCACCTACTAAAACTCCTATAACTAAACTTATTAAAAGGAGCATTTCCCCTTCTGATTTTAATGTTCCATTTTCAATAGTTATTGATGAAGTTATTGTTCCTAAAATTGATATTACCATAACTGAAATTCCAAGCGCTTGAATTAAAGGTTTTTCATATTTTTTATCTATAACTTTTTTTAATGTAACTCCTAGTAATGAAGCTATAATTATGCTAACAGAATTTATAATTGTACCTAACATTTTATCTCCTATTTCTTTTTAATAACTGGTATAAGTATATAAAAAAAATCAAAATAGGTATAATGCTGATTTTCAGCACTACATCTATTTTGACTTTTACGCTTGGAGGCGCCAACCAGATTTGAACTGGTGATCAGGGTGTTGCAGACCCATGCCTTACCACTTGGCTATGGCGCCGTATATGGAGCGGATTACGAGGCTCGAACTCGCTACCTCCACCTTGGCAAGGTGGCGCTCTACCAGATGAGCTAAATCCGCATCACACTAAGAAATGTTCATTCAAAGTGCTTAAATATAATACCATATGAATATAATAAAGTCAATACTTTTTTTGGTAAATATTAATATATTTTAAAACAATAAAATATACATTTTTTATATAAACTAAAAATTGTAATTATCGTAAATTTCACCTTCAAGATTTTTAAATATAATTTTATTATCTTCAATAATTACATAACTATTCTGACTATTTTCTTTTGGAATAGAAACAGAACCTGGATTTAGATATTTATAGTTTTCTCTTTCTTCAAAAACAGGTATATGAGTGTGTCCTGCAACTACTATATCATCCTTTGTAACCGGTAAAGTTAATCCATTATCTAGTTTATGTCCGTGTGTAATATATAGCATTTTATTATTAATATATATAACTGCATATTCTGCTAAAACCGGAAATTCTAAAACCATTTGATCAACTTCACTTTCGCAATTTCCTTTAACAGCAATAATATTATCTTTTATTTCATTAAGTAAAGATAAAACTTCCTTAGGTGCATATTCTTTAGGTAAATCATTACGAGGTCCATGGTATAGTAAATCACCAAGTAAAACTAATTTATCTGCTTTTTCTTCTTTATATCTTTCAAGTAACTTTTTTGTGTAAAAACTTGAGCCGTGTAAATCTGATGCTATTAATAATTTCATAATAAAATCTCCTTTATTTTTAAAATATTATATAGTATTTTTTGTTTTTGTGCAAGTATTATGATATAATATAAAAAATATAATTAATGAAGGTGTTTATGAAAAAAATTGTAGTTAACACAAATAAACAAATAAGATTAGATAAATTTTTATATGAAGAATACCCCCTATTAACTATTTCAAATATAAATAAATTTATTAGGCAAAATAAAATAAAAGTTAATTCAAAAAAAATTAAATCCAGTGATAAATTAAATTTAGGTGATGAAATTAATTTATATATAAGTAATGATTATTTTTTAAAACCTAATAAAGATAATGCTTATATGTTTGCTAGAGATGATTTTAAAATTATTTATGAAGATGAAAATTTAGCTATCGTTAATAAAGACGCTGGAATTCAAGTTATTGATGAAAATTTTAATAACTATGACACTCTTATTAATAGAGCTATTAAATATTATAAACAAGCTAATATAACTCCTATTTTATGCCATCGATTAGATACAGGAACAAGCGGAATTGTTGTTATTGCTAAAACTAATGACTTTTTAAATTTTATGCTAGAAGAATTTAAAAATAAATCTCTTGAAAAAACTTATGTATGCATTACTTTTGGGAAATTTAATATTAAAAACCCTATTCAAAAGGCTTTTTTATTTAAAGATAGTAAAACTGCTACGGCTTTAATATCTAGCACTAATAAAAATAAAAGCTATAAAGAGATAGAAACCCATATAAATTTAGAAAAATCTATTAATAATTTCAATTTATTGAATATAAAATTAATAACAGGAAGAACTCATCAAATAAGAGCACATCTAAAATTTTTAAACTTGCCAATTATAGGCGATAGCAAATATGGGATTTTAGGATTAAACAGAAAATATAAGTTAAAATATCAATTATTACACAGCAGTAAATTAAAATTTAATACTATCAAAAACGAAAAATATAAATACTTAGAAAATAAAGAATTTATCTGTGATGATCCTTGGTTTATAAATAGCTTTTATAATAACGAATTCAAATAAAAAAACACGAGAATAT
>CAYJGG010000083.1:0-6301 GCA_964369915.1 uncultured Oscillospiraceae bacterium
CCTGAAAAAAGCGGTGCTTTTGCTACTTTTGGCATGCAAAAGTAGATATATACTTTAAAAATCGAAGATTTTTTATAACAATAAAGGAATGGCTCACGCCATTCCTTATATTTTAGTATTTTATTAAAGTTTCTTTATGCGTAATAAGCTATTTGATAGTGGTAGTTTATTTTTATAATAATATCTGTTTATTGAATTATTAGTTTTATTAATTAAACTTCTGTAACTCTAATATGCACATCTTCTAATTGGATATCTTCAACACCGCCTGGTGCGCCCATCATTAAATCTTGAGCTGCGCCGTTTAGTGGGAATGCGATAACATCTCTTATAGTGTCTTCTTCGGCTAAAAGCATTACCATTCTATCAATACCAGGAGCCATACCAGCATGTGGAGGTGCTCCGTATTGGAATGCAGTGTATAAAGCGCCGAATTTTACAGCTAAATCTTCTTCGTTATATCCTGCTATTTCAAATGCTTTTCTCATAATTTCTGGGTTATGGTTTCTCACCGCACCGCTCGATAATTCAATACCATTACAAATAATATCATATTGATAAGCAAAAATATCTAAAGGATCTTTAGTGTTTAAAGCCTCTAAACCGCCTTGTGGCATTGAGAATGGGTTGTGTGTAAAGTCGATTTTTTTAGTGTCTTGATTGTATTCATACATTGGAAAATCAACAATATAGCAAAACTCAAATTTATTTGTGTCAATAAGTTCTAATGTTTCGCCTAGCCATTTACGAATTAGACCTGCTAATGAATCAACAACTGTTTTTGAATCGCAAACAAAGAAAACTGTGTCGCCTTCTTTTAAGCCAGTTCTACTAATTAAATCATCTCTTTGCTCTGTGCTTAAGAATTTATCAATAGGACCTTTAAAAGCGCCGTCTTTATAAGTTAAATATCCAAGACCTTTCATTCCAATGCTTTCAGCAAATTTTAATGAAGATTCAAAAAAGCTTTTTGAGCGATTAGCACAAGGCGCAACTATACCTCTAACAGGTTTTCCTTTAAAGATAGGGAAATCAACACCACTAAAAAATTCTGTTAAATCTTCTATTAATAATGGGTTTCTTAAGTCTGGTTTATCTGTGCCGTATTTTGCCATTGCCTGGGCAAAAGTTATTCTTCTAAAAGGCGCTGGTGAAACTTCTTTATCTGTGAATTTTTTAAACGTGTTGTATAAAACAGTTTCTCCAACTGAAAAAACGTCTTCTTGCTCTGCAAACGCCATTTCAAAGTCTAATTGATAAAATTCGCCCGGACTTCTATCGCCTCTTGCATCTTCATCTCTAAAGCAAGGTGCAATTTGATAGTATTTATCAAAACCTGACACCATTAATAATTGCTTAAATATTTGCGGACTTTGTGGCAGTGCGTAGAATTGTCCGTGATGTTTTCTTGATGGCACTAAATAATCTCTTGCACCTTCTGGAGAAGAAGCTGTTAAAATTGGTGTTTGTAAATCAACAAAGCCCATAGCTTCCATTTCATTTCTTAAAAAGCTGATAACTTTTGAGCGAAGCATAATATTTTTTTGCAGTTCTGGATTTCTTAAATCTAGGTATCTGTATTTTAATCTAACGTCTTCTCTTGTTTCTTTTGAAGAATTAATTTCAAAAGGAAGCATATTTTTACTAGGTCCTAAAATTTCAACCTTGTCAGCGTGAACTTCTATATCCCCTGTTGTAAGTTTTGAGTTGATATTTTCTTCATCTCTTGAAAAAACTTTACCAAACGCAGATATAACAGTTTCACGGTGAATATTTTTCATCATTTCTTCATTATGAACCACCACTTGAGTAATACCAAAATGATCTCTAACATCTAAAAAGATAACGCCGCCGTGGTCACGGATTGTTTCCACCCAGCCACTAATTCTAACATCTTGAGAAATATTAGCTTTAGTTAATTCATTACAATTATGTGTTCTTAACATAAATCCTCCTAAAATAAAAAACGTCCCCAGACATTTTTTAAAAAAAATAAAAAATGTCGGGACGAGTTAATTATAAAACTTATATTATTAGTTTTGTGTGATTGCGAAGCAATCTTTTGACTTTTCTCTTTGTCAAAAAGCAAAACTAAAATTCATATAATCGAAAGATTATATAAATCAACCCGCGGTGCCACCCGCATTGGCAAATTTAATTGCCCTCTTTAATATTATATTTGTATAGCTCTTTTTAAATTATAAAGAGTGTCCCCTTACTTTTTAAAAATTATTTTCCTTGCAGCATAAATTAAAATTAATTTAGGAAAACTCTCTTGAATTTTTAACATTAAAAATAAAGGCTCTTTAAAGCTAAGGCTATTATAATTTAAAATATAAAAAAAGTCAAGATTTATCCAGCTTTTTTACCATTAATTACAAAAGATTATTATAAAACACATAATACTGCAGTGAAAAATGCAATAAACAAGAAAACGGAACGAATAATCTAAATTTTATTTTGCTAGTTTTGTGATTAAATAAAACCATTCCTATTATCACGCCAAAAGGGAATGCTGATGCTAATAATATTAAAATTTTTTCACTTATTCTTCTTTTATTTTTAATAGCAAAAAATTTATCAATACCAAAAATTAAAGCCGAAAAGCAATTAAATATTACTAATGTTAAAAATACTGAATCCATAAATCCTCTTATAAATTATGCTCTAAAAAGCCTTCGCCAAACACTTCGTCTGTCGTTGTTAATATAACAAAGCTTTTCGGATCAACATCGTGTGCTATTTTTCTTATTGGAAATGCTTGTTGTTTATTCATAGCAGTTAAAACAACTTCTCTTTCCTGTCCAGTGTATGCGCCAGTGATTTTAATAATACTTGCACCTCTACCTGTTGCTTTTCCAATAGCTTTGCCCACTTCTTCGCCTTTTTCCGTTACGATTAATGCCATTTTCCCACTGCCCGTACCATAGATAACTTTATCACAAATTATACCGCCAATGCCTGCTGATACTGCACCATATAAAGCTGCATCAATATCATTAAATGCAAAAGCCCCTACAACTAAAACAATAGCATCTATTGACACTGATATAGAGCCCACTGAAAAATGCGGTGCTTTCTTTTTAATACTAAGCGTTAAAAAATCAGTGCCCCCAGATGAGCCACCATTTGCATAAAGTCCTCCAAGTCCTGCACCAACTAAAACCCCTGAAAATATAGCAGCCATTAGTCTATCACCTGTGTAAACTGGCAAAAACGTGAATATATTTAAAAACAAACTTAATATCATCATAGTTTTAACTGTTTTAAACATAAATTTTGGCCCTAGAATTTTAAAACTAATTAAAATTAAGGGAATATTAAGTAAAAACTGAACTGTTCCTATTTGAGTGTCAAAAAGATAGTTTGATATAATAGCAAGTCCGTTTACTCCCCCTGGCGCAAACTCGGCAGGAGTTGCAAAACAAATTATAGCAACAGCATATATACTACAAGAAACTAAATCAATTCTTAAATCTCTTATAAAATCTTTTAATGTATAGTTTTCAAACATTTTTTTAATCATAAAATATGACCATTCCTCTCTTTTAGTTTTGACTTTGTTACAACACCTTATAACGATGGTAAATCCCCTTTAGTTTTTGCAGTGCAAAGCACAAAACTTATCCCTTTAATTTTTTTTTAAATTTACTCATTCATTATATTATCACAAAAATATTTTTATGTATACCTTTTTTATTTGTGATAACTTTATTAACAGCAATTTAGTATTTATTAACATTAATTTCACTTGATTTTTAGCTACTTTGATAGTATAATTATATGGATAATGGATAAATGAAAAATAGACTTTATGCAAGATAAAGGAGATATAAAAATGAAATATTGTACAAAATGTACTATGTCAAATCAAAGACCTGGAATTTCTTTTAATGAAGAGGGCGTTTGTAGCGCTTGTACTCATTACGAAAATAGAAAAAACATCGATTGGGACAAAAGATGGAAAGAATTAGAAGAATTATGCGATAAATATCGTGGTTGTAATGGTGAGGGCGAATACGACTGTGCTATTGCTGTCTCAGGTGGTAAGGATAGCCATTTCCAAGTTTATATAATGAAGGAAGTTATGAAAATGACTCCTATTTTATTTTCTGCTGAAGATAATTTTCCAATGACTGATGCAGGAATTCATAATTTAAAAAATATCAGCGAAGAATTTGGATGCCCAATTATTAGCTGTAAACCAGATATAAAAACTCAAAAAATACTAATGCGTGCCTTATTTGAAGAAGAAGGCAAACCAACTTGGTATATAGACAGACACATCTACACTTTCCCACTTCATATGGCTTTAAAATTCAACACTATGCTTTTAGTGTATGGAGAAAATGTTAGCTATGAATACGGCGGAAATGATGATGGTGAAACTTATTCAGCTAAAGGACAAATCGAAAATGGCGTTGCATCTGGGATAAGTGATGAAAGATTATTATCATACGGAATAGATAAATCAGCTTTATCATTAACTAAAGCTCCAACAAAAGAAGAACTTGATAGATTAGATCCAATGTATTTAAGCTATTTTCTTCCTTGGAACAGCTTTAAAAACTATCAGTTGGCAAAATCAAGAGGATTTAGAGATTTAACTCATGAATGGGATAGAACTCATCATGCTGAAAATTTTGATCAAATAGATTCAAGAGCATACCTTGTTCACTCTTGGCTAAAATATCCAAAATTCGGACATGCAGCAGCAACTGACTACACTTCAAGATATGTTCGCTATGGACTTATGACAAGAGAAGAAAGCATAAAAATCATTAAAGAAAGAGATCATGCACTTGATCCTTTATCTGTTCGTGATTTCTGCGAATTCTGTGGATATACTGAAAGCGAATTCTGGGCTATTATGGATAAATTCTATAATAAAGATTTATTCACAAAAGATAGCTATAATAGATGGGTATTAAAAAACCCAATTTACTAAATTTAGTGTCGAATTTTGTATTATTTTAATATAATAAGTATAGAAGCCTACAAACTTAAATCAACTAATTACACTTGAGGTGATGAATTCATTATGCATACTCACGATATATACACCGATCCTTTTTTAGAGGTTCCTAATAATTTAAAATTTAAAGAAGATTTAAAGCTTGCAAAAATTAACAAGCTATGCATGACTGATGTTGTTAATGCTGATCTTTCAATCGCAGCATACGGAGAAGACGTTTACAATCTAGGTTGCAAAGATGTATTAAAAAATGTGCAAATGGCTTTAGATCAAATGGGACTTAGTGAATCCATTAGTCTTTATAGCTTTAATTATAAAAAATTTATTCTTGCTGGAAACAATAACATAACAAAAGATAGTTTTTTATCTGTTATGAAACAATTTTATGCTATGTTTGAATCAGCAGCTTCAAGCCAGGTTGAAATTAGTGCTGTTTCAAGGTTTGCGGTAGTTTTGCAAGAAGATAGATTGATTGAAAGAGCTCTTCATGCTTTTTTAGACGCTAAAAACAGTAACGAAAACTTTATTATTGCTCCTGATAAACTTGATGTAATTTCTGCAACTCATGAAGATGCAAAAGTTTTAGATTTTATTAATTTTGCAATGGACGAAAAACGAGTTGTTCCTTTTTATCAAGGAATTCGAAATAATAAAACTGGTAAAATAGAAAAATATGAGGCATTAATGCGTATAGTCGATGCCGATGGAAAAGTTCACTCTCCTTTTTTCTTTTTAGATGTTGCTAAAAAATATAAAATTTATAATAAACTAAGTCAGATGATGATTGATAAAGCTTTAGATGATTTTAAAGATAGAAAAGAATATTTATCTGTTAATATTTCAGCTTATGATATTTCAAGCGAAGAATTTAGAAAATGGTTTATTAATAAACTTAAAAATTATCCGCACGGAAAACGCTTAGTTATCGAATTTGTGGAAACTGAAAATTATCAAGGTGATTTGCTTTTTGATTTTATAAAAGAAGTTAGAGAATATGGCTGTACAATCTCAGCCGACGACTTTGGCTCAGGCTATGCTACTTATTCTGCTATTATCGCT
This sequence comes from uncultured Oscillospiraceae bacterium, assembly GCA_964369915.1. Taxonomy (GTDB): domain Bacteria; phylum Bacillota; class Clostridia; order Oscillospirales; family Ruminococcaceae; genus RGIG3102. Next base: position 6,035 of record CAYJGG010000083.1, read on the forward strand.
CTATCACCCGAATTCATTAAAGTTGATGGCTCTATAATTAAAAACATTGTAAATTCAAAAGAGAATGTTATTATTCTTCGTTCAATTTGCTTTATGGCAGAACTCGTTGGCGCAAAAATTGTTGCTGAGTTTGTTGAAACCCAAGAAATTCAAGATGCTTTAGATAAATATAATGTTGCTTATTCGCAAGGATATTTATATAGTAAGCCTTTACCAATAGCTGAATTACCACTAGTCGAAAAGAAATCAAAAATTACTAACTAAAAT
>CAYJGG010000084.1:0-6245 GCA_964369915.1 uncultured Oscillospiraceae bacterium
CCAACGCCAGAGCCAGTAGCGATAAACTTATCTATAGCATCAGTTGTGGATGAAAGTATTCTATCAAATTATGATTCCTATGATTATTATACTCAGGGGACAACCCCGTCAATTAAAGTTATAATAACAACGGATTCACCTGTTAGCAATGTTGATTTTTTTATTGGTAGCTATACAGATGATTTAAATTTAAATATATCTACTGAACTATATACAGCCGCTTTAATTACACCTGATAACCCGTTAGTGTTAGATTTTCTTCCTATCGGAACAGGCTCACCATTTGCAATAACTTATGTTGATAACTATGGTAAAACAAAAACATATGAAGTTGCTCAAAGTGGCTCAAACGGAATGCCTTTTTTACGTGAAGAAGTACTTGTTGATTAAAGGAGAATATTATGAATGAAATTATAAATAGTTTATTTAATAGAAAATCTACTAGAGCGTTTACTAATGAAAAAGTTAGTAAAGAAATTAAGGATGTTTTAATCGATTCAGCATTGCAAGCACCAACTGCAGGCAATCAAATAATGTATAGCATAATAGATGTAACTGATGAAAAATTAAAAGAAGAATTAGTGAAAACTTGTGATAATCAGCCTTTTATAGCAAAAGCACCATTAGTGTTTATATTTACAGCTGACCATACAAGGTGGATTAATAGCTATAAATTAGCAGGAGAAACGCCAAGGGAAATTGGAAAAGGTGATTTACTATTAGCAATAACTGATACCGCTATCGCGGCTCAAAATATGGTTGTGGCTGCTGAAAGTTTAGGGCTTGGTAGCTGCTATATAGGTGATATTATAGAAAACTGCGAAAAGCATAGAGAAATGCTAAATCTTCCACTTCATGCAGTGCCAGTTTGTATGCTTGTAATTGGATACCCCGAGGAGTCTCAAATTAAAAGAAAAAAACCACAGAGATTTGATAAAAAATTCATTGTTGGAGAAAATAGCTATCCTCATTTATCAAATGAAGAGTTAGTAGAGTGTTATACAAATAGGCAAGAAAAAGAAAATATGGCAGTAAAGCCTTTTAATGAATATATGAAAGCCTTTTGCAATAGAAAGTATAATTCTGAGTTTTCAAAAGAAATGACAAGGTCGGCAAATGTTTATTTAAAAGAATTTGAATAATATTAAAAGAGTGTAATATAATTTTGTTACACTCTTTTTAATTTCACCACCATTTAAGCATGAAATTCAACCACTTAAGCAAAAAAAAGAGATTTTTTAAATTAAATATGATATTATAAAATCACAAAGGAAAAGGAGGAACAGATATGAAAATAAAACTCGAAGATGCAGATATTGATGAAATAGAAATAATTATACGAGGGAATATTTCAGATGAAAGAGTTAGTCATTTAGTTAGTATATTAAAAGAAAATAAAGTTACTTCAAAAATAATTTTATTTGATGAAACTAAAGAAGTTTTAGAAGATATAAATAATGTTTTATACTTTGAAGTTAGCGATAGAAAAACATACGCCATTATAAATAACACAAAATATATATCACGATACACCTTATTAGAACTACTTAATATGTTTGCTAATAAAGGGGTAATACAAATTTCCAAAAGTGTGTTAGTGAATATAAATCATGTGAAATCTTTGGAGGCAGAATTTAGTGGAAACTATGTTATAACCTTAAAGCAAAACGAAAAATTAATCGTTTCAAGGCTTTATATGAAAGACTTTAGAAAAGCAATTATGAAACTATAATATTATATTTTTCCTAGTTTAAATAGGAGAAAAGGAAAAAAGAAAGGAAATTATTATGAAAGCAATTAAATATATTTTTACAGGACTTGGATTTGGATTTTTATGCACAACATTGACGATGGCGAGCATAATGGGACTAAACGATATAACTGTGCAAACTTTAGCTTGGATGATAGCGTCTGGTTTTTATGGGCTAGTTAGCATAATTTTTGAAAATGAAAAACTTAGCATGTTAGTGAAAAATATCATACATTATGCACTTTGTCTTTTAGTAACTTTGGTATTAATAATTATGTTTTATAAAGAGTATATGCTAATAGTATTTATTAGTTTTACTATTATGTATATAATAATAAATTTAATAATGACGCATTTTGTGAAAAAAGACATTGAAGAAATGAATAAAAAATTAGCAAGCAGGTAAATTAAAAATGTTACCTTATATCAATATTGTGATTTATTTTTATATGTTTTAAATTGATTATGAATTACTATCAAAGCAATTAATATATTTATAATATTCACACCTATATCATAAATAAAAGTTATTATATAAGTAATAAAATTAGGAGTGAATTATATGATTAAAACATTGAAATCGGAAATTGTGTATGAGAATAAATGGATAGAGGTAAACAAAAATAAAATACTAATTAATGATATTGAAGGCGAGTATGGAGTTGTAAAGCATAAAAATGAATCAGTTGTAGTTTTAGTTGAGAAAAATAATGAAATTCTAATAGTTAAAGCATATAGATATACTTTAGACGAATACACATTTGAACTGCCTGCTGGGATGATTGAAGAAGATGAATCGCCAATAGATGCAGCGAAAAGAGAAGTTTATGAAGAAACTGGAATTGAAATTAATGATGAAAAATTATTACTAACTTATAACCCATCAAATGGAACTAGTAATCAAGTGATACATATAGTAAAAGCAAAGTATAAATCTGGCGAAATCAATCCGGATAAGTGTGAAGTTGATTTTGCAATGTGGAAGTGTAAAAATGAATTTATAAAAGAAATTAAAAACTCAAAAATTAGCGATGGACCTAGCATAATTGCTGTTTTGTTGGATATCGTATAGGATTTTATCTTAAAAAAGGATGCTGATTATTACATCAGCATCCTTTTAATATTTTTTATAATAGACGAGAATAAATTAATAAATTATCTTCACACTTTAGAAACTTAAAATTAAATTTAGTTGCGATTTCTTTAGAAATTTTTTGATTATTATCAAACTCAATAATCAACGTTTTTATTTTAATATCTATAGAATGTTGTATAAGCATTTCAGTTAAAAGCGAAGCATATCCTTTATTCCAATATTCTGGTAGTAAGAACCAACCTATTTCATAAGTGTCATTATCAAAGAATTTTTTAAATAAAATATAACCTATAAACCCTTTATCCTTTAAATCATTAATTTACTTAAATTATAGCAATTATTACTTATTACTGCAAGCAATGGAAATTAACAATATGGTATAATATAAAATTATAAAATGATTTCATATTTATGCTCTAGCATAATTTGGTTACTGCCTTTTTTTATGTAGGTGCTTTCGCTGATTTTTTTCGCTGAGCATTTTAAGGCTACTTTTACAGAGGCAATGTTATCAGGGTTTATTAATATAGTAACACAGTTTGCGCCTTGCGTGCGTGCATAACCAACTAATCCATTTACAATTTCTGTTGCATAGCCGTTATTTTGATATTTTTTATGAACACAATAAGCTAAATCATATATTATAGTTTTTTTATCATTTTTGATATCTACACTTTGAATAAAACTGCAAGTGCCTACTCTTTCTAGTGTATCTTTAAACACAGGAATTAAATAACAACAGTCTTTATCATCGCCTAAAACTTCGAGGCTTTTTATATATTATTCATCGATTCCTTCTTTTGCTTCATCAGGTAAAAATTCTCCCATTTCAGGATTGTTCCAAATATTATATACCCATAAGGCATCATCTTTTTTGAAACTGCGAAGAATTAGTCTTTTAGTTTTTATGGGGTTAATATACATAAAATTCTCCTTATTTTTATTATATACTAAGTATAGCATAGATTAAAAAATTGTAAAACCATATATCTATTGAAATTAATTTTTAATTATGGTATCTTAGAAATGAAAGCTATTACAAAAGGAGATTTTATGACTGATATATATTTAAGAAAATTACTGATTTCTGATTTAGATAATTACTATGAGTTAAATAAACCAACAAGAGAATACCATAAATTTAATGGTCCATATTTTGAAAAAGAAACAGAAGAAGAATTAAAAATAAGAGTTGAAAACATAAAAATACAAATAGAAAATAACACCTATAATAACCAAAGTCTTATGATTTCAAATAAAGAAAACGATGATTTAATAGGTCAGGTTTCTTGGCATTGGAAAAGCATAGAAACAAACTGGATGGAGATTGGTATAGTTATATTTAATGAAGATTATTGGGGAAAAGGCATCGGCTATAAAGCTTTAAATATGTGGGTTGATATGCTGTTTTCTAATAGGGATGATATAATAAGGCTCGGACTTACAACTTGGTCAGGGAATAAAAGAATGATGAAACTTGCTGAAAAATGCGGATTTATATTAGAGGCAAGATATAGAAAAGCAAGAATTGTAAATGGAGAATACTACGACTCAGTAAGCTATGGAATTCTAAAAGAAGAATGGGAACAAAGAAAGTTAAAATTATGATTTATAAATCTAGTGCTTTAAAATAAACACTAGATTTTTTATTTAAATAAAGTTTGACTTATTTTGATAAATGGATTAGAATGAAAGTATAAGAATTGATTTTTATAGATGTAAAATAATGAAGGAGATATTATGAAAAAAAGTTATAAAATATTAGCTATAATAATGAGCGGTATATTAGCGTTATCTCTTGTTGCTTGCAAAGAAGCTAGTGAAACTACAATTAGCGAAGATAAACAGAATGAAATGGAACTAACTTTAGAAAATATAGAAAACGATTATCTTTATCCGATGAGGTATTTATGGAGCACTGAATTTAATAGCGATGAGCCTATTACAAATATATTGGGATTAAAAATGGCATTAGATAGTCTATATAAAAAGGAAAATGGAAAAAGCATCACTGATGAAAACAACTATGTATTTGTTGAAGATTATCTTGATGTTGCACAAAGATATTTTGATATAGATATTGAGATGTTTGCTAAAATTTTAAGAGAAAGCGAAATGTATGATAAAGAGCAAGATAAGACTTTTGGCGTTGATGGGGTTGGAAATATTAATCATATAGAAGCAACAGACTATGAATTTGAAAATAATATACTAACTGTTCAGTACAGATATGGAGATAAATATGACACATTTATATTTGTTTTAAATAGTATGCAGATAGAGATAACTGAAGATGGCTCTTTTAAATATATTTCAAATACTGTTGGAGAAAAAGAGTATAGTTTAAGCGAAGATGGAAACGTTAGCGAATATATACAAGAAGAACAGAACGAATTAACTCCAGAAGCTGAGCAGTATTTTAATTCACAGCAGGGCGAAATTATTGAGTTGTTTGAAAGTTTAAACGGAGTTTGGTCGATTGCAAATGACAGAATGTCAGAAGCTGAACTTTATCATTTTTATGCAAATGATAATAGGGCATATGTTGATGTTTATGATATAGCAGAGATTGATATCGAAGTAAAGCTAGTTGCTTCAAGCGAAGTTGTAGAATTAGTTATGGATGCTGATGGGAATTATCATTTAACTACAAGTGGTAGCTATATTAATCCAAATGGTGGAGAAGTTTTAGTTTTAAATTTAGGAGAAAGAGGCGACTATAAAGTTGAAATAAATAGAGAAGAGTATACCTATTATGGTGACAATAGCAAAGAGGCTCTAAATGTTTTAATGTTTGATAGAGATGATAAAAAAGAACTTGTGGCTAATGATAGTTATACAACTTGGCAGTTAGCTGGCGATAGTGTTGGAGATGGAAGTTGGAGATACATTGGTATTACCGATAAAAAAACAGGTTACAATTATGTTATTAATGAAGCTATACCAGGCACGGGATTAATTTTTGATGAAGGTGCAGTTTATATTGATGGAAACAATAGGCTTATGTTTATTGATGATTTATATGGCGAGGATATAGAAGATAGCGTTAGCTATTTAGATTTAAGTAATATGCAAATCATAGAACCTACTTTAGATTTAAGCGAGGAATATTTAGATAATATACCATGGTTTATAACAGATGATGAAAATGGAAACACCATTCTTATTCACACAAAAAATCCTTGGCCTAATCAAGGGGATCAGGATATAATAATTAGTGTTTATGATAAAGATTTTAATCATATAAGCACCGAAAAAACTTCTTCAAAGCTAAAATATTCACAAAATGTGGTTAGTGTTACTGCAAAAGATGGAAAAGTAATTGGAGAATACTTATATGATAATGTAGGCGTATTTTTAGAATATGAATATTAATAAACAAAAAAACTGGCTTATATA
>CAYJGG010000085.1:0-6225 GCA_964369915.1 uncultured Oscillospiraceae bacterium
ACTTTCCATTTGGACTTATGTGTCCTAAAAATAATTCTTCAATCACTTTCATTTTGATTTTCCTTTCTTACATAAAAAAACTCACACAACTTCTTTTCAGTAAAAGCTGTGCGAGTTTCTCTATAATTATTCAATTCATTTAAAATTTCGTTTGCTAAATTAAATCCAGACTTAAAACTTTCGAATGCAAAATCATTCATAATTAAATCTTTGTTATCAATTATTTGTAAAATTAATTTTCTTTGTGACTTTTCAAGTTCTGCAATTAAAGTTTTATGAGCAGAAATAATATTACTTTGATATTTTCTATTCGGATTAAATTCTGTGTAGATTTTAAATAGTTCATACAGACTTTCCATAATGGAAACCCCCTTTCTGCTTTTTTCAAGCACAAGGATATCACAATAATTTTGAAATAGCTAGATTTATTTTTTTAATTTAAAATTATAAATTGTATCCCAATAATACATTGTTCACATAGCTCGAAAACGCTAAATTAAAAAGCAAGGATATTTAATCCTTGCTTTTTAATTTTATTTACTATTTTTACTTTTTTTTACAATTATTAAACAAGCTAATACACTTATAATAGATGTTATAGCGCAAGTATGCCAACCAAGTGTCCACATTCCATTACTCCCAAGCATAACCCCAACTACAAATGGTGCAATTGGATTTGGTATGTTAGATGCTCCTGAACAAAATGCTGTTCCGGCAACATTATCTTCTTTTGAATAAACTAAACTAGGAATTGCCCAAAAAGAACCTGTTACCCAAGATGCTCCAAACATTAATCCCGCTGCTGCAAGTGATATACTAACAAATCCCATATTTGAAACTAAAGGAAGGAAAAATCCAGTTAGTATGCTTAAAATATAACCCGAACCCATTATTATTGTTCTTGCCCTTACTTTATTTTCGCTTTTATTTGCTACTACATCTGAAATATAGCCTGATAAAATGGAAGCCACTATCGTTACAACACTCATAATAAGCATTAAATTTCCAGATTCCTCTAAATCATATCCTATATTAGTCATATAAACAGGCATATCCACAGTTATAGCTTGGCTAATCCATGTACTTCCAACTAATGCAAATATTAATGCCCATGTGATTGGATTTTTTAATACCCCTTGATTTGAATTTGCCTTTTTATTTGTATTAATTTTTTCATGTTTTTCCAAAGGCCTTGCTACAGTTTTATCTTTTGTCATAATTAATGCTGGTATAGCAAAAACTAAGCAAGCAATACCTATTACATAAAACGACATCTCCCAGCCAAGCTGGGGAATAACTAGGCTAGACACAAAAGCTCCTATACCTGATCCCGCCACAAAGCTACCGTTAAATATCGCTGTTGCAAGTCCTAAATATTTACTATCTACCCATAAACTGATTGAATAAATGTATAAAGGGAATGCCATTGCATTTGCACCTTGCATACCTTTAAACAAAAACAAAAGTGGCAGACTATTCATATTAATAGCTAAAGGAATTAAAAACTGTGGCGATATTTGAAAAAATATACCAAGAACCATAGTTCCTTTTAGTCCTATTTTTTTATATATAAGAGTAGATGCAAACATTGCAATTACTAGGCAAATAGCTCTAAAAGTATCTGCTAAAAGAATTACATCTTGACCTACTTGCAAAATTCCACTTATATCTTCTATAACTAAGCTAAACTGCGTAACTGTTGCTGGAAAACATATCCCAAGCAAAGAGTACGATAGTACTAGCAGTTTTGAATAGTTTTTATTTTTTTCAAATTTCATATATACTCCATAAATGAGCAAGTTGCTATTTAAAAAAACGTCTAAAATACTCCTCATATTTTTCAAGAAGATAAGTTTGATGTTCTTTCATATAAAAATACGCAAACTCGCTATTGTGTTCTTTTATGGCATTTAAAATTTTACGATGTTGAAGGTCTATTTCTTTAGATATTTCTTTTTGATTTTCTGGCTCTATTAAACTCAGTGGTGGCTTTGAAACTTCTTCTAATTCTATAAGTTCTTTTAGAAATTTTGAAATAGGACTAACCTTTACTATATCAGCAATTACTAAATGAAAATCATTTGCAAACTCACCTGCTTTTAAGTTCAGTTTCTTATTTGAAATTGCCATTTCCATTTTCTTTATATCCTGACTAGTCGCTATTTTAGCCGCTTGTTTTGCAATTTCCGGCTCAATTAGAAGCCTTGCATTAGTAGAATCGATAACATTTTTCATGTATTGGCTTTTTGTTTCTTTCATTTGTGGAGTTTTTTCAAACTCATTTGAATCTATTAAAACTATACTACCCTTACCTTGAATTGTTTCTATTATTCCTGCATCCGCTAAAATTTTAAGTGCTTCTCTAATAGTAATCCGACTTACTCCAGTAATATCAATTAATTCTTTTTCACTTGGCAATATATTACCTTTAGTATATATTCCCTCGTCTATCATATCTTTTATTTGTTCAACAACTTGTTCGTAAAGTTTTTTACCAGTTATTTTTTTTAACATACTATTTACTCCATTATGACAATTTATATATTTAATAATACCATAAATTTACACTAGGATAAAGAGCAAATTTGCCACAGATAAAACTGTGACAAATCTACTTAATTTTATCTATTATTTTTTCACATGTTTAAATCTTAAAGTTGCATAAACAAGTACTATTGCACTATATCCAACAATTAACATCCAGCTTGATGCGATATCAGCAAAGTTTAGATATGCTGCAAGTCCATATAAGCCAATTGAAATTACTGTCATAACTTTTAATGTGTTTTTGCTAATTTTAAATTGTGCATTTGCCATTGCTTCTGGATTTTTTTCATGAACAAAGAAAGCAGCTGCTATTGGGAACATTAAGTAAATTAATGATACACCATTACCTAGCATAGCAATTGTTCTAATTGAAACACCTGTTATTATTGGAACTAATCCAATAATGTAGAATATTGTTAAAAGAACTACTGGTGTGCCTTTTTTACCAACTTTAGCAATTGAAGCTGGAAGCCAACCTTCTTCTGCTGCAACTAAAAGACCTTTTGTACACCATGAGAATGTTCCGTTAAGCGTTGATGCAACAGCAAAACAACCACCACCGATGATAAAGAATACTGCTAATGGAGCTGGAAGAACTGCTTGTGCAACTGCAACTAGATTTTGTCCTGCTACTTCTTCTAAAGGTAGAACACCAACTGCAACTACACCTAAAAATGCATAAACTAAAGCAACTATTATAACTGAATAGATAACGCCTCTTGGTAAATCTTTACCAGGATTTTTCATTTCTCCGCCCAGTTCTGATAAAAACTCTGAACCACTAGTAGCAAAAGTTAATAAACTTGCCGCTGTTAAAAATGCCATTAACCCATTTGGCATTATAGCATTTGGCTGACTAAACACACTATAGTCAACTTGTGGTAGACCATAAATAGCAAATAAAGCCATAGCAATAATTAAAACTATTACTAAGAAACCTTGGAATTTTGCTGCTACATCAACACCGATAATATTTGCAATATAACAAATAGTTAATATACCAACACTAACTACAGTTGCGTTTAACCCTGGAATAACTCCCATAGCATACTCTGCAAATGTAACTGCGAACATTGAAAGAACTAATTGCCCTGCAACTAGTAGTGATAAGTAGTAAAATCCTGTTTTCTTTCCGATATAATCTCTTACATATGTGTAAAGACCACCAGTTGAAGGCACAGCACTACCTAAAGCTGAAATTACTGTTGCTGGGCACATAACCCATAATGCTGCTAGCACGAATGCAAATGGAACACCTGCACCAGTAATATCAATTGCTATCCCTGTTAGAACCATGATTCCAGAACCTATTGTTTGACCAATACCAAGCCCCATAACATCCCAGAAACCAAGGGATTTCTTCAATTCATTTTTTTTTGTTGTTTCACTCATAAATTTTTCTCCTTCTAAATATTGTTAATTGCATTTTTCATGCAAATTAAGCCATCTGAAAGTTGCTTTTTCGGGCAAGCTATATTCATTCTTATAAACCCTTCATACCCTTTTCCATAGTGAGCTCCTGAATTTAGTCCTGCACCATGTTTTGCAAACAATTCTACTAGTTCATCACTAGTTTTATTTAAATATCTAAAATCAAACCATACTAAATATGTTCCTTCCAAAGGAGCAACTTTTACTTTTGGCATATTAATATTTGCAAATTCTAAAACAAAATCATAATTTTCTTTAATATGCTTAATTTGATTATCTAGCCATTCCTCTGATTTACTGTAAGCAGCCATACATGCCTGCATACCTAATGTATTTGGACAAAATAGATATCTTGAATAAAGCCAGTTTTGAAATTTTGATCTAATATCTTCATTTGGAATTATAAAGTTTGATGTTTCAAGTCCTGCAATATTAAAACTCTTACTTGCAGAAATACAAATAATAATTTTATCATAATCTTCTTCGAATTGTCCTATTGTTATATGCTGTTTATCTCCGATAATTAAATCCCAATGTATTTCATCACTTATTAAATAAACATTGTATTTTTTACATAAAGAAACAATTTTTTCAAGTTCTACCCTATCCCACACTCTACCAACTGGATTATGAGGAGAGCAAAAAATTAGCACCTTAGCTCCAGATTTCATTTGTTCTTCTAATTCTATAAAATTTATTTCATATTTGTCATCATCTGTTAAGATTAAATCGTTTTCTATCAATGTTCTATTTGTAGCATTAATTATACTGACAAATGGATCATATACTGGTGGCTGAATTATCACCCCATCTTTTTCCTTCGTTAAAACCTCAAGCAAGAAGCTTATATTCGGAACGATTGCACCTGTTGGAACAATCCAATTTGGACATATATCCCACCCATGTCTTTTATGCACCCAGTTGCACACAGCACTTTTATATTCTTCACTAGCATCAGAGTATCCAATAACACCATTATCAACTCGATTTTTAATTGATTCTAATATAGATTGATCTGTAGAATAGTCTGCATCTGCAATTGAAAAAGGAATCAAGCCATTAACACCATAATCCATTTCTTGATAATCCCACTTTATGCATGCAGTACCATTTCTGTTTACACTCTTGTTAAATATATTCTCCATAAAACCTCTCTTAATTTTTAATAATATGTTTTACGCCTTAACTTATTATGAAATATAACATATTTATCATAACAAGTCAAGGTGATAATATATTTTTAGCAATTTACACAAACATATTTAATTTTTATTATTTAGTTTAACCATTAATTTAATATGTTTATTACTAAATTTTTTCAAAATTGTAATTAAGGTCATATCATCATTAAACATATTATATAATATAACAAATTATACTAGTGCATAATTATATTATTGTAAAAATCACAGCAATTCACAATTATTAACACCATTTTATACGTTATAAATAGAAAGCTCATCAGCAGTAGGATTTGTTATTCGCCATTAATTTCCCATTCGGACTTATGTGTCCTAAAAATAATTCTTCAATCACTTTCATTCTCTTTTTCCTTTCTTGCATAAAAAAACTCACACAACTTCTTTTCAGTAAAAGCTGTGCGAGTTTCATTATAATTATTCAGTTCATTTAAAATTTCATTTGCTAAATTAAATCCAGACTTAAAACTTTCGAATGCAAAATCATTCATAATTAAATCCTTGTTATCAATTATTTGTAAAATTAATTTTCTTTGTGACTTTTCAAGTTCTGCAATTAAAGTTTTATGAGCAGAAATAATATTACTTTGGTATTTTCTATTCGGATTAAATTCTGTGTAGATTTTAAATAGTTCATACAGCCTTTCCATAATGGAAACCCCCTTTCTGCTTTTTTCAAGAACAAGGATATCACAATAATTTTGAAATAGCTAGTTTAATTTTTTAATATTAAAGTGGTGTCCTCATCTCCTTCACCTTTATACTACTTGAAAAATTATTTTTAATCTATAAACTCCTATATCCATTAATTCCTTTCTCTGTAATAATATAAGTTAATCTTTTCTTTTATAGGCTAGTCATCGTGACTATGGGGGGTAGCCACTATTATACTAAACCACCTCGCTTTAATATCTACACTATGGTACTTTAGTAAAAATCTTTTTCATTTTCATAATAAAATTTCAATTTTTGTGCATATCTTACCTTTAATTTTTTTAAATTAATATCACTATTTAACCTCTATTTTTATCAAATTGTTACATTTAAG
>CAYJGG010000086.1:0-6213 GCA_964369915.1 uncultured Oscillospiraceae bacterium
TTATACAAGCCAGTTTTTTATTTTAATTAGAATTTTTTTCTTTATACATAAATGTGTAAACAAAAAAGGATAAAACTAATAAAGAAACAGGGATAAACATTGCCTCGGTGTAATATCCGATATCTCCTAAACTACCTACAACAAAGTTTAAAGTCATACTACCAAACGTTGCGAATGCACCTGTAATAGCCGTTATTGTAGCTGAAAATCTTGGATATTCTTTGCAGGCAAGGATAATGTTTGCTGTGTAAGATGCACCACTTATAACTCCAAATATAAATATACCTATTAGCCATGTGAAATATCCTTGAATTAAGAGCATAGCGGTTAATAATATGGCGGTGAGTATACTTGAATATTTTAAATAAACATTAGCAGGAATAAATCTTGGTGAAAGCATTCCTAAAAGAGTACGACTAATTATCATTCCAATTGAAGTTGATGTCATTATAATTGTTGTAGCTTCAATAGTGAAAACTTGATTATCATATAAATCTAAGTAAGTTGGTAGCCATAGCATAAAAAATGTGACACTTGCTAAAAGAAAATTGCCAAGACATAGAGCATGAACATTTTTATTTTTTAATATTTCTTTATATGGAATTATTACTTTTGTGTTTTTTGTTATAACTCCAGCTTCAGTTTGAGGAACACCGACAATTTTTGAAGTTAATATAAATAAAACTCCAGTTGATAGCATAGTTATTCCTAAAAATAAATATGAAAACTGCCAAGAGAAAAATTCAATACTACCGGCTGCAAAAAGAGGACCTATCATACTTCCCACAGCAAAAAGAGTGTGTAATATAGCTATATACTTCGAGCGCCCATCGCCATATAAATCTGAAACATATGTTGTTGTTAAATTATTTACAAGTCCTCCAAAAACCCCCATACAAACTCTTAGTGCAAGTAAAATTAAATAAGTTTGTGCTGTGCTTACTAAAAATAGGGTTACACCATAAGAAATGGTAGCTAAGATTAATAGTTTTCGCTTATCGAGTTTGTCAGCTACAAAAAGCATAAAAATCATTATAGCGGCTTGGCTAAAATCATTTGTTATATTAAGAGTTGAAATTTGAGTTAGATTAATACCATAAAAATCTACAAGCTGTGGCATTATAGTACCATACATATTTACCGATATTGAATACGCTCCCATAAATACACATGAAAAAATAGTTGCGGTTAAAAGTTTTGAATTACTAGAGTTTTGAAAAGACATTATTATCCTCGTTTTTATATTTTGTATTATGATTAAATTATTGTAATTATTATTATTTTCTACATGTGATTATACCATAAATTAATAAGATTATAAATAGATATAATATTACAAAAAAGATGAATTTATTATATAATAAATTCATCTTTTAAATTATTATTTAATTGAAGTTATAAATTCTTCTTTAATAGCTTTTAATAGCTCTGGATTTTTTAGAATGTCAATAGCTGTTAAAGTAAAGCCTTCGATAGTTTTTTCCATTTGCTCAAATGCAAAATCAGTTACTGAGCAATCGGCAAGCTCTCTTGAATGTCCACGAAGAACGCCATCTTCTTTAATTGAAAAATATTCATGAATCATTGGACAACACAAACTCACATTACCTGCATCAGTGCCACCAGCTGAATTTTTTTCTTCATCAACTGTTGCAATACCTAAAGTGCTCATTTTATCCCAGAATAGATTTGATAGAGTTTTATTAGTTATCATAGTGTCGTAGTCAGCTTCAAATTGACTAATTTTAACAGTTGCACCATTTGATAATGCAGCAGCTTCGGCACAGTTTTTAACTCTTTGGATTAATTCTCTTTGATAAGGCATAGTTGCACTTCTTATATAAAAATCAGCAGAAGCGTATTCAGGAACGATATTAGCAGCAGTGCCGCCATTTGTTATTATTCCATGCACTCTTGAATCTCTGCGAATATGCTCTCTTATAGCATTCACGTTATTAAATAATGAAATACAAGCATTAAGTGCGTTTATTCCTTCTTCTGGATCTCCAGCAGCGTGAGCAGTTTTTCCAAAGAATTCAAATCTTAAAGGCATTAATGAGTTTGAAGCTCCACTTTTTTCATAAGTTGCACTTGGGTGAGCCATCATAGCAATATCAACGTGTGAAAATTCTCCGCTTTTTGCCATCGCAACTTTACCACCGTCAGTCTCTTCGGCTGGCGTACCGTATAAAATAACAGTTCCACCTAAAGTATCAACGATATCTTTTAAAACAATAGCAGCTCCAACACTAGTAGCCCCTAAAATATTATGACCACAACCATGGCCTATTTCAGGCAGAGCGTCGTATTCAGCAAGATATGCTATAACAGGGCCAGCTTTACTTGATGAGTAAACAGCTTTAAAGGCAGTTTCCATTGAGCAAAAAGGCTTTTCAACGCTAAAACCATTAGAAACTAAAACTTCACAAATTATCTTACTTGCAAAAACTTCTTCGTGGCCAAGTTCTGGGTTTTCATACATTTCTTTTGTTATTCTGCGAAGCTCTGGAGAAATTGCTGAAATTTTTTCTTTTATATTAAACATTTTAATCTCCTTGTTTTAGAACGGGCCATAGTTTATAGCTGTTGCTGCAACTATAAAAATAGCACCAATAATTACCCATATTATCATTAATGGAGTTATAAATTTAACCCATTTGCTGTAAGGGATATTTGAGAGTGAGAGTAGTGCCATTAAAGTTGCGTTTGTTGGGATAATTGAGTTTGTAAATCCGTCACCGAATTGGTAGCATAAAACAGCTATTTGGCGATTAATTCCAAGAATATCTGATAATGGAACCATAATTGGCATTGTTGCGGCAGCTTGCCCTGAACCTGATGGGATAAAGAAATTTATAACGATTTGAATTATATACATTCCAATAGCTGCAATTGATTGCGGTAGTGAAATAATAAGGCTAGATAAAAAGTAGATTAAAGTATCGATGATTTGAGCGTCTGTCATAACAACTAATATTGCCATAGCAAAACCAATCATTACAGCACTGCTAGCGATATCACGAACACCGTCTAAGAAATGTTCAACAACTTCATTTGGACTAAATCCATAAGCAAATCCTGCAATAATACCCATAGCAAAAAATAGTGAAGCTAATTCTTGGATATACCAACCTAATTCAAATACTCCGTATATTAATATAGCAAATCCGATTACAACAATAGATAAAACTATTTTATGACGAAGTGTCATTTTTGGAAGATTATTTAAATCTAAATGTTTATCTTTTTCTTTTAATTCTAAAGAGGCAACAAGGCTTAAAGCTGGATTTTTACGCACTTTTTCAGCGTAGTTTATAACGAATGCTGATGTAACTATAATCATAACAACAATTATAATTAAACGATATTCAAATCCAGAGAATGTTGGAAGTTCTGCTATACCTTGAGCAACACCGATTGTGAATGGATTAATAACTCCGGCTGTAAATCCACAAGCTGAACCAAGTGAAGCAACAGCCATTCCAACAACAGCATCATAACCTAAAGCTCTTGCTAGAGCAATACAAATAGGAACGAATATAACGTTTTCTTCAGCCATTCCAAATGTTGCACCACCGATTGAAAATAAAGTGATAAGTACTGGAATCATTAATTTTTGATGATTTCCAACAGCAAGTGCAACTTTACCTATACCAGTTTCGATAGTTTTTGTTGCAGTGATAACATTAAATGCGCCAGCTACTAATATTAAAAAGAATACTATATCAGCGCCTTCATATAATCCTCTTGGAATTGATGAAAATAAATTCATAATCCATTCTCCAATAGTTATCGAAGATCTTTCAATAAAAGTAAAAGAGTTAGGATCTGAAACCATTCTTCCGGTTTCTTCGTTTAAAACTTTAGTGTATTCGCCTGCTGGGATAAATAAACCAGCAATAGCTAAAAATAAAGCAATCCCTGCCATAATTACAATCGGGCTTGGCATAGCCCATTTTTTTCTTTGAGTTGTTTGTTGAATGTTAGACATTTTCTTTCTCCATAAAATAATATTTTAATAGATTGCAGTTGCACGAATATGCAAAAAAAAGACTGCATCCTATTGATGCAGTCTAAAATTTAAAGACAGTATCAATAGCTCCTCTACCTTTTATAGGTAGGAGTTATAAAGATATTATCCTTATAACCAAAAGATTTCTATACCTAAAAATCTTTTTCGGCAATGATACCCTTTCTTAAAAGTCAACAAATGTCTTCTCGTTTTAATACTATTTTATCATTGCGCCTCTATTAATTAAATTGATTATATCATTAATATGCAAGTTTGTAAACAAAAATGATATAAAATGTATTAAATTTTAATATTTATACAATTTTTAGTGGATTATTTCTTTTTTCTATATTTAAAATAGCCAAAAATTAGCAATATAATTAAAATAAAAATAAATGCAATTATAAAATTAATATTAATTGTGCTAACAGTTTCTTTTTGCGACAGTGAGAAACTTATATTTTCGCTTGGCAGATTATTTGCAGTATAACCATAAGTTCCATCGTCCAAACGCGCAAAATCTATATTTGAATCAACTATGTATGGGGCTATATCATTTGTTATTACATTTATAGATATGCTTTTGAATTCATTCCAATATCTTGCAGGATCTATTATATATCCAACAGGGTAAATTTTTGAATTATAAGTTTGTGCATCATAGCCTGTTTTCATATTATAAGAAATAACAACATTTTTAGTTTCTTGCCCTTCAAAATCCACTTCATATAATAAAACCATTAAATTATCTTGAAGTAAAGAAAAGGCTAGCTCATTTATAGGAACAATTAAATTTTCAGCTAAAGAAAGATTATAAAATAAATAATCGTCTAATATTGAATAAATCCTAGTTTTATCATCTACATTAATATCGTGAATTTCTAAAGCTAAATCATAAACTGCGAGTGTATCGGTATCGGTTTTCTCTAAGGTGTATTCAAAATCATCTGCGTTAAAATATTCTAAATCATTATTTACAACCTTTGCTAAAGAAACTGTTATATCGCCTACATCGCCATATGTGTAAAAATTTAAAGTGCCAGTGTCTTGGCTATAAATTCTTGCAGAAAAAACAACCCCTTCATCACCGCCAGAATAGCCTGTTATTTTTTCATCAGCGATAATTCTAGCATTACTCTCAGGAAAAAAACCAACGTAGAGCATATAAATATCCTCGCCCTGGGGTAGTGGATAAGTTAAAGTGTATTCAGTTAAAGGTTTTGAAACATCTTCATTTACATATTCGATTTTATTTAGAATATCACTCATTTCTAAATCATTTAAATCATAATTATAATCAGTTACAATTAACTCATAATCAGCACTATAAGGCGCGTTATCTTCCCTTAAATAATTATCACTAACGTAGATTGTAGGCAGGTTATTTTCATTTGATAAATCCCTAAGATTTCCAACAAAAGGGAAAATCATTGTGCTAGTGTGATTTTCATTTGAAGAATTGTTCATAGTGTAATCGGCAGTGATAACTCCGTATTGATTTAATGAGCTACTACTATTAACAGGATTTGAAAAATCAAAAACTAAAATTTCATTTGTTACAGAAATAGGGGAATTAGCGCCTATATTAAATATTTCATAGCTTGGAGTTTTTTCAATATAGACAGGCCCAGAATTTGCAAAAACAGGCAAACTAAAAAGCGAAAAGCTTAAAATAAATGCTATAAATAAATGTAAATACCTTTTCATAATTTCTCTCCTTCATTTTTATCGATATGTTAAGCATAGCATATTAACTAAATTTTTACAAGTTTACAAAAGGGGATATATAAGCTATAATATGTATAATTATAATAAATATAAAAAGATAGGATTTTTATGAAAAATATAGATTTTAAAAAATATAAACATTTTATAAATATCGCTGTGATAATAATTGTTTCAGCGATTGTTTTAAGTTGGGTAGGGTATAGCACTTTAAAAGATGCTTCTGATACAACAAGAAGAGAATTAACGCATGATGAATACTCTGTTTTAACTAGCGATATCGACGGCGAAAATGGAATAAAACAGGATATAGTTTTAGAAGCTGGAATGAGATTGTATGGAGTTAATTTAAATTTTCATACTTTTAATAGAGTTGTGAGTGGTGAAGTTTTTTTAGAGCTTTTAGACGAAAGTGGAAATATAATTTTTACAGCTAGCGATAATATGCATAATATTAAAGATAACACATTTCTAGG
>CAYJGG010000087.1:0-6052 GCA_964369915.1 uncultured Oscillospiraceae bacterium
ATATATCCGCAAGTTTCTTCTGCTTGCTCTGAAGTTGCTGTTTTACCAGTGCCAATAGCCCAAACAGGCTCATAAGCTACTACAACATTTAAAACGTCTTCTTTAGAAACATTTAATAATCCTTTAGTAACTTGTGTTTTAACAACTTCATTTGTAGTCCCATTTTCTCTTTCTTCTAAAACTTCACCTACGCAAAAAAGAGGGGATATACCATTTTTTAAAGCACCGATTACACGCATATTAACACTTTCATCAGTTTCACCGTAGTATGATCTTCTTTCGCTATGGCCAATAATTGCATATTTTACGCCATAGTCATTTAACATTAAAGGGGAAATTTCGCCAGTGAAAGCCCCTGAATTTTCATAATGAGTGTTTTGTGCACCAATATTAATAAAGCTATCTTTTGTAATTGAAGTAGCTAAAGGAATATTAATGCTTGGAACAGATAAAATAACAGTTACATCATCATAATTTGGAACTGTTGTTTTCATTTCTTCTAAAGTAGAAGTAGTAGTATTTATAGTGTTATTCATTTTCCAGTTACCAGCAATGATAACTTTTCTTAAATCTTTATTCATAGTTTTTATTTTGATCCTTTCAAAAATTGATAAGATATATATTCAAGTATAGGCTATAAAAATGAGTTTAAAGCGGCAAAAAAAATGCCGCTTTAATTTTATTATTATTTATCGTCAAGTGCAACTATTCCAGGTAGAGGTAGTCCTTCTAAGAATTCTAAAGAAGCTCCGCCACCAGTTGAAATATGAGTCATTTGATCTGCATATCCTAAAACCTCAACAGCTGCAGCACTATCACCACCACCAATTATAGAAATAGCATCAGTGTCAGCAATTGCTTTAGCTAAAGATTTAGTACCGTTTGCAAATTTAGGCATTTCAAAAACGCCCATTGGTCCATTCCAAATAACTGTTGCAGCTGATTTTATAACATCGCTAAATAGTTCAACAGTTTTTTCGCCAATATCAAGGCCCATCCAGCCATCAGGCATTTTATCGCTATCAACAACTTGAGTATTAGCATCAGCACTAAAAGCATCAGCGATTACATTATCTACAGGAAGTAGTAATTTAACGCCTTTAGCTTCAGCTTTAGCTAATAATTCTTTAGCTAGTTCAACTTTATCATCTTCGCAAAGTGAAGTTCCGATATTGTAGCCTTTAGCTTTAAAGAATGTGTAAGCCATACCGCCACCGATAATTAAACTATCAACTTTTTCGATTAGATTATTGATAACACCGATTTTATCACTAACTTTTGCACCACCTAATATAGCAACAAAAGGTCTTTGTGGGTTTTCAAGAGCTTTGCCCATGATATCGATTTCTTTTTGAATCAGATATCCGCAAACGCTTGGTAGATAATCAGCAACACCAGCAGTAGAAGCGTGAGCTCTGTGAGCTGTACCAAAAGCATCGTTTACAAAAATTTCAGCCATTGAAGCTAATTCTTTTGCATAGCCTGCATCATTTTTGGTTTCTTCATTATGAAAACGTAGATTTTCTAATAATAGAATTTCACCAGCTTTTAATTCGCTAGCTAATTTTTTAGTTTCTTCGCCGATAACATCAGTTGCCATTTTAACTTTAGTTCCTAGTAATTCTTCTAATCTTTTTTGAACTGGAGCTAAAGAATAGTCCATATTAAATTCACCCTTTGGTCTGCCTAAGTGTGAACAAAGAACTAATTTTGCACCATTGTCTCTTAGATATTTAATTGTTTTTAATGATTCAACAATTCTTTTATCGTCTCCGATAACTCCGTTTTTTACTGGAACATTAAAATCGCAACGAACAAGGCAAGCCTTACCGTTAACATTAATGTCTTCAACTGTTTTTTTACCTAAACCTGTCATAAAAAATCTCCTTTATAATTTATTAATTAAACTACATACATTATATTGAAAAATGAAGTCTTTTTCAAGTGATATAATAAAAAATTTGTATATTTTGTATATTTGCCCAAATAAATATTGTTAGTTTTGTTCAAATAGCTTTGTTAAATTTAAAACAATGTATTATTGTTGCTAAAAAATTGTTCAAATTGTTGCAAGAAAAAAGCAGTTATTTCTAACTGCTTATTTTTTCGTTGTCTTTAACTGAGCTTTGATTTATATATTGATTAGCATCTTTAAAAAAGCTAGCTAAAATAATTATAAAAATTAAGCCGATTGGAAAAGCTGCAATTATTGAAACTGATTGCAGATTATATATTGAATTTTCAGAGAAAATTAATCCAATAGGAAGGATTATAAATACAATAGTCCAAAACATTTTAACTGAGTTTGAAGCTTCGTTTCCAGGAGCTAAGTTTTTATATGAATAAATGGAAACTACCATAGTAACAGATTCAAATGTTGTTGAATAGAAAGTTACCATCATTACAAATAAAACTATTAATAGTATTTCGGTAAAAGGAAGAGTTTCAAAAATTTGTATAATTGCAACATTTAAATCTTTTCCGTTTGAAACATAATCTAAAATATCTAAATTTCCATTTAATTGCTGCGAAAGTCCGTAGTTGCCAAAAATTATAAATGATGAGAATGTGCCAGCAATTCCATAAATATAAGAGCCTAGAATAACATTTTTAATAGTTCTACCTTCGCTTATAATTCCAATAAAAAACGGAGTTGCAACACACCAAGCCATCCAATATGCCCAGTAGAAAATTGTCCAGTTTTGAACAAATCCACCTGTGCTAGTGCCTGTTTCTCTAAGTGGATCTAAAGAGGTTGAGAGAGTTATAAAGTTTTGAGCTAGAGTTCCAAGGCTAGTAATACCTGTTTCGATAATATAAACAGTTTCACCACCGAAAATTAAAACAAATATCATCATACCAATAAATAAAGTTGTGCATATTTTTGCAGAATGAATAAGCCCTTGTATTCCTTTTAAAACAGAAAAACCATAAACTAAAGCAATAGTAATTAAGATTACAATAGTTAAAAATGTGCTTTGTGGAATATTAAAAACTCTATTTACTGCAGAAGATAATAAAGGAGTTGCTAAAGAAAAAGTTGTTGCAGTTCCAGCTAATAGCGCACAAATTGCAACTAAATCTATAATTTTACCAGGAAGTTTATCAACTTTATCTTTTAAAATAGGCCTACAAGCCTCAGAGAATTTTTGTTTTTTTCTTTTTCTCACGTGTATCATGAAGCCAAAGCAAACAGCTAAAGCTATATAAAAAGACCAAGGAATTGGTCCCCAGTGGAATAGGGGATACACAGGAGCCCACTCTTGCACTCCAATTTCCTGAATATAACTCTCACTTGCATATAATGCCCATTCAATAAAAGAGTAATATATTATATCAGCAGCAAAAATTCCAGTAAAAATCATTGTTGCCCATTTAAAATCAGAATATTTCGGCTTATCTAATGAGCCAAGTTTTATCTGGCCAAACTTTGAAAATGCAATATATAAAGTAGTTAAAAATGTAAAAAAACCTATTAAAATGTAAAAACTTCCTAAGTCGTTGCCTAAAAACTGTCTAATTGAATTAATAGTGGAAGTACTCCCTTCAGGAAAAACAATAAAAGTTGCACATAAAAATACAACGATTATAAAAGGAAGAATCATTAAAGATAAATCTAAATCATTAAGAAGTTTGTTGTTTTTCATACGCAGCCTCTCTTTCGTTAAACATATCAAGGGCTAACTTACTATACTTTCTAGCATATCTAAATTGCTGCATCATATATTCAGTGTAAATAACGCCATTTAGAGCCTTGTATTCACTCCAAACAGTCCAAAGTAAACCGCAAATAGCAATATAAGAATAAACTTTTAATCTTATATCATCACTCACTTCTCCATCACAATATTGATGAAGTAATCTGTTAATACCATCTTCTTCATAGCCTGCAAATAAACAAAACATTGCAATATCTATATATCTATCAGACATTCCGGCATATTCCCAGTCGATAAGATATAATTTATTATTTGAATCAAATATAAAGTTTGGTGCGATAGGATCTATATGACATAGACAAATTGAAGAAGGCAAAGTGGCAAGTTTTGCTTGTAATTTCAAAACATTTTCTCTAACAGCATCATAATCTGCAAAAGAAGAAGTGCCATTTCTTAAATTTTCATAATAATCTAAACGAGCGAACGGATCAAAAACAAAGTCTGTTTTTAAATCTAAATCATGTAAAGATTTGATTTTTTGCATACAAAGTTTTGTGTCTTCAAAATTATTTTCATCAGCAATTCTATTATCATTAATAAATTTTGTGATTTTATAGCCCGTAATAGGGTGTATATATATAACATCTTCGCTAATATTATAATCTTTTACTAAAGAATAAACGGTTGCTTCAGTGCGCCTTGATATTAATTGATTACTGCCTTCACCAGGAATACGAAGAAGATAATCTTCATCAAAAACTGAAAATCTCATAAGTCGATTTGTCATTCCTTTTTGCAAAGCATAAACATTGGAAACATCGCAAGGCTCAACATTAAAAACATCAGTTATAAGAGTTATTATCTTTGATTGTAAAGAATCTGATTCATTATCGATATCTCTTAAATCTTCATAAGTTTTAATAGGATAGGCATCTCTTGAGCGAACAACATTTATAAAGCAGTCACAAATACTTTTATCGCCACAAAAAAGTGCTTCTTCCCATATCAATTTTTCTCTTGGGTGTTTTAAAAGTTGAGTTTTAATGTTTTGCACTAATGATTTACTAGTGTTTTTATTAAAATATCCAAATCCTAAAAGCGCATTACCAAAATTTTCAACTTTAGCTGCTTGCATTTGTCTTGAAACTCTAATAAAGCTGTCTTCTTCTGTGTAATTTAACACTTCATAATATGAAAAAAGTTCATTATGTTTAAAAGGATTTTTTGAAAACCATATATCGCAAGGAATAATATATGTATTTTCAATTTTATTTTTTACAAGACTTAAAGAATATAAATTATCTTGTTTTATATAGTTTGAATTAACAACTATGTTTACATCATATTTTTCACTTAGATATTCAAATTTTTCTCCTTTATAACCAACCACAATAGTGATATCATAAATATCAACTAGATGTAATTGTTTAATAAGGCGTTCTATTAAAACTTCATCATGCACTTTCATAAGACCTTTTGGGGTGCTTTGAAATGGAATCATGCGAAGGCCAACTCCAGCTGCTAAAATTATAGCATTACGTGGTTTATTGTTTTTTAAGTAGTCTAGTGTTTTTTGTGTAGGTTGGTAATTTTTTGTTAGCCAGTCAGCTTTAATTAATTTTTTTAAAGAAGAATTAATAAGCCCAAGAGAATATCCACTTTTTTCTGTAAGATCGCGTTGTTTTAAATATCCGTATTTTAGAATGATCTCTAAAATTACAAAATCACGTTTGTTCATAAAAATGTCCTTTCTCAATGTTCACGAAAATATTTATATATATAGCTTAATTATACATCAAAAATATATTAAATTCAACTTTTATTCATAAAAAAGTAAAGTTTTGGTAAAAAATTCACATCTTCAACACAACAAAATGTAAGTAAATGTAAATAAATAGTAAATTTTGTTAACTTTTGTTCGTGAACAATAAAGAAAAGCGAAAAATTTCTTTTTAATTTATAATTATGTACTGAAATGTAACATTTTTATCTTTCAAATCTTATAATAAGTAGAATAATACAAGACAATTTTATTTTTTAATTGTAAAATTCAGAGTTTGTTTACATAAAATTCATAGATTTCATCAAATAAAAAAATAATATTATCATATCGGTAGTCATAGGTGGAACATAATTTGACACATTGCATAATATTTGATAAAATGTAATAAATTGAGCAAAAAACCTTAAAATATAACTATGAAGAGGTTGAAGAAATTGAAAATAGATAAATTGAATTTTAAAACAGTGGCTCCGATATTACTTTCTGTGGTATTGTTAGTAACTATAATACCATTAAATATTTTTGCTACAGATGAAACAAATGATGAGATTTCAAATAGTCAAGAAACTGTAAGCAGTGAAGTAACAATTAGCAGTGAAGACACTACAAG
>CAYJGG010000088.1:0-5908 GCA_964369915.1 uncultured Oscillospiraceae bacterium
AAATTTTTCACTCTTTCTTAAAACAGCATTAACCAAGCCTTTAGCACTGCTCTTTTTAAAATAAGGGCATAAACTAACTGCTTGGTTTATAGCTGCAAAGCTTGGCACTGAATCCATATATAATAATTGATACAATCCGCTTTGCATTATAATTAAAACCTCTTTATCAAGTTTATTTAAAGGTTTTGTTATGTATTTTTGCAAAATATAATTTAGAGTTATCTTTTTTTCGATAGTTCCATAAAATATTTTTGCTGTAAAGGCTTTTTGTTTTTCATCTAAATTAGAGCTGTTTATAATAGACGAAAGCACAAGGTTTGAATACCCTGAGCTTTCAACTTTTAATAAGCCTTGTACAGCTAAAATTCTCGATTTATCTAACGGCATCTAGTCTCCTCGTCTACCTGCTACCATCAATAGTATGCGAAGCAAGTTTGCAAGTGAAACTGCTAATGCTGCAACATATGTTAAAGCCGCTGCATTTAAAACTTTTTTTACTCCGCCTATTTCTTCATTAGTAACAGCTCCGCCTATTTCAAGTGCTGCTACTGCTCTTCTGCTTGCATCGAATTCAACTGGTAATGTAACTAATTGAAAAACTGTAACAGATGCAAATAATAAAACTCCAAGTGGAATTAAAATTTCAAACATCGGTAAAAACAGTCCTAAAATTATCATTGGAAAAGCTAAAGTCGAGCCTATTTGAGAAATAGGAATAATAGCCGCTCTAAGTTTTATTGGTGCATAACCTTTAGCATATTGAATTGCATGCCCAACTTCGTGAGCTGCAACGCCAATAGCTGCAACAGTTGATTCACCATAAACAGAATCAGAAAGCCTAATAATATTGCTTCTTGGATCATAGTGGTCTGTTAAATTACCAGAAACCCTTTGAATTTGAACGTGTCTTAATCCATTTGCATCAAGAATCCTTCTTGCAGCTTCAAACCCTGTCATTGAAACACCAGTTCTCACTGTTGAATATTTTTTAAATGTACTTTTAACTTTTGATTGTGCCCACATTGCAAATATGATTGCAGGCATAACTAAAATTATATAGTTAATATCATAATACCAAAACATAAACATCTTCCTTTTTATTTTTAAATTTATCTTACAAGACTAATATACCAATAAAGTTTGTAAATTCGGTTAAAATTTAATTACTTTTTTACTATTACACTAAAATATCACCTATTTTAAAGCGTTTTCCCATTGCATAAGCGGTTCCGTCCATTGCTTTTGAGTTTTCCGGCTGAACTGTTATTAATTCAAGAGAGCCGTTTTTACAAGCAACTGTTAAAGGCTTTAGGTTTAAAATTTCGCCTATTTTTCCAGTTTTATCATTTTTTACAGCTTTTAAAACCTTAACTTTTTTATCTTCATATATAAAATATGCACCCGGCCATGGATACTGCCCTCTTATTTTATTATGAAGTACTTTGTAGTCATTATTAAATTCAAAAAATGCCATTTCTTTTGTTAATGGTGGCGCTAAGCTCATTTCATCTTCGTTTTGCTTAGTTTTTGTAAAATTGCCATTTATAATTTCTAGTATTGTTTTTGATAAGAATTTTTTACCTCTTTCACTAACTTTACTAAATAATTCAATTTGATTTTCATTCTCATCAATTTCAATTGGTAAAACTGATATAATATCGCCTGTATCAAGCCCTACATCAATATTCATTACCGTAACACCTGTTTCTTTATCGCCATTAATAAGGGCGTGCTGAATAGGTGCTGCGCCTCTATATTTTGGAAGTAGTGAAACGTGTAGATTAATACAGCCAAGTTTTGGAATATCAATTAAATCTTTTGGAAGTATTTTCCCATAAGCTACTACAACTATTAAATCCGGATTTATTTCTTGGATTTTTTGTGTGTATTCGCCTTTTAAAGATTTTGCCGGCTGATAAACTGGAATATTATTTTCAGTAGCTAAAACTTTAACTGGCGGAGGTGTTATTATCTGCTTTCTTCCAACAGGTTTATCTTCTCTTGTGAAAACTCCAATTATATTATAATTATCATTAATTAATTGTTCTAGGGCATCTTTTGCAATTTCAGGAGTTCCCATAAAAAGAATTCTTGTGTTTTCTTTATTCATACTCTTCATCCAAATTTAATTTTTCAATTTCTTCTTTTGTTAAATCTTCATAGAATGTTGTAGCGTGATCTGTTATAGTTATTCCGTCTAAATGGTCGCACTCATGGCAGATTGCTCTAGCTAAAATTTCCTCGGCTTCAACTTCAAACCATTCGCCGTTTCTATCTTGCGCTTTAACTACAACTGTGTGTGGTCTTGTTATCATTCCGTTTCTTCCAGGATATGATAGACAGCCTTCAAAAATTGTAAGTTCGCCGTCTTTTTTGATTATTTCAGGATTTATTAATTCTATTATTTCATCAACTTCATTGTCTTCTTCATCAAGATATTGATCTAAAACTATACATACTCTTTTTAATATCCCAACTTGAGGAGCCGCAAGACCAAGCCCGTGAGCTTCTGTCATTGTGTCTGCCATATCATCTAATAACTGTGCTAATTTATCATTAAATTCTGTAACTACTTTACATTTCTTTTTTAAAATTGGATCTCCATCTTTTACTATTGTTCTTAAAGCCATTATTATATTTCCTTTCAAATATGCCTACTAAATTTTTTATTATATCCTTTATTTTTAATCTTTTTCTAGCTTTGCTTTTTTAATGTATGTTTTTAATCTTTTTTTCTAGTTTTGCTAGAAAGTCCATGCTTTACTTTTTGCATGAAACTTTCAAAATCATTCTTGAAGTGGATTCATATTAACATAAATCCCACTCGTTGTTTTTTCATCTTTTAAATACTCATCTATCGCTTTATTTAAATAATCTTTAAATAATTTATTATTTATGCATTTTATAGTGAGTTTCCATCTATAAGTTTTATTAACCATTTCAACATCAAACGGACTTGGACCTAAAACCACTAAAGGCTGTTTGCCCATTATGTGCGCTGACTTTTTTAGTATTTCTAAAAAGGTTGTAGCATCTTTTACACATCTTACCTCTTTACTACTCGTAAATGCAACTGTGCATAATGAACAGTAGGGTGGGTAAGTGTTTAGTTTTCTATACGCTATCTCACTTTTATAAAAACTTTCATAATCTTGTTTTTTTGCAAGATTAATTATAGGATTATCACTATCAAATGTTTGGATAACTGCTTTTGCCCCTGCCTCTTGTCTGCCTGCTCTGCCAATAACTTGAGTCATCAAACTAAAAGCATATTCATTAGCATTAAAATTTGGCTGATTTAAAGATGAATCTATCCCTAAAACACAAACTAAATTCACATCTTTAAAATCTAGCCCTTTTGCTACCATTTGTGTGCCTATTAGTATATCATACTCCTTTTTCATAAAGGAATCAAGCATCTCTTGATGAGAAGTGTTTTTTGTTGTGGTGTCTGCGTCCATTCTTAAAATTCTTGCGGTTGGAATAGCTTGCGATATATATTCTTCTATATGTTGAGTTCCATATCCCATATATTTTATTTCGCCCATACATTTTGGGCAAGTGTCTATTATTTCATAACTCCTTGCACAGTAGTGACAAGAAAGTTTGTTTTGAGTTTTATGCTTTACTAAATTAACGCTACAATCATCGCATTTTATAGCCTCTTTGCAATTTTTACAAACTCCAACTGTTTGATATCCGCGCCTGTTTATTAGTATTATACTTTGTTTTTCATCAATTATGTTTTGAGCGATATATTTTATAATTACATTTGAAACTATAGCTGTATCGCCTATAACACTCTGCTTTGACATATCAATAACTTCAACTTCGGGAAGTGGCATATCATTAAATCTATTTTTCAAAACATGCAGATGATAATATTTACTTTGCGCTAAATAATAACTTTCAACACTCGGCGTTGCACTAGCTAAAACTAATTTTGCTTTTTCCTCTTTTGCTAAAAATGAAGCTAGGCGAATAGCTGAGTATCTTGGCGTGTTTTCGCTTTTAAAAGTTTTTTCGTGTTCTTCGTCTATTATAATTACACCTAAATTTTCAATAGGCGCAAAAACAGCACTCCTTGTCCCCACTACCACCCTTGCTTTTTTATTAACTATTCTATTATATTGAGTTATTCTTTGCGTATTTGATAGTTTTGAATGAATAACGCTAACAATATCTCCAAAATAGCTTTTTAAAAGATAAATCATTTGAGGAGTTAGTGATATTTCTGGAACTAAGAGTATAGCGCCTTTATCTTCACTTAAAGCCTTTTGAATTAGTTTTATATAAACCATACTTTTTCCAGAAGACGTAACTCCATATATTAAATGAGGCTTATCGTCTTTTGCGCTTATAATATCATTAAAAACTTTTTCTTGCTCTTTTGATAAATTAACATCGTCTTTTGTTTTTTTAGTTTCTATATTTAATAGTATGTCTTTATCTCTTTTTTTAGTTATTAACGCATTAACTTTCACTAAATTATCAATAACGCTTTTCCCTATTTGAAAATCAGAAATTTCTTTTGCTGATAATTCTTTATTATAAAGTAAATCATATAAATCCTTTTGCTTTTTACTTTTTAGATTTTCTTTATTAAATTCTAAATTTGCAGTGTAGCTTTTTTCAAGATGTCCCACTAATTGCGGGATTAATTTTCTATCTTGAATTTTATATAAAGCGCCATAGGGAAACACAGCTTTTACAGCATCAAAATAAGTGCAAAAAACTGTTTGTTTTAAATGATTTATTAATTTTAAAGAGTTTTTTGTTATAATAGTGTCTTCATTTTTTAAATCAATAATACTTTTTATTTTTTTGTTATCATTCTCTTCTTGAATTGATAAAATCATACCAATTCTTAAAGTGTCGCCTTTTCCAAAGGGAACTAAAACTATTGAGCCAACCTTTGCTTTATCTATAAATTCTTCATCGATTTTATATGAAAAAAGCTTATCAAAATTGAGAGTGGCCTTATCTATTGCCACACCTGCTGTGAGCATAAAGCCACCTCCTTAAAATTATTTATCATTAAAAATTTCTATGATTGATTTTGCACATTGTTCAACTGAGTTATTTTCAACGATATAGTCGTAACTACTTTGGAACCCTAGTTCTTCTTTTGCTTTAAATAGTCTTTGCTTTATGCCTGTTTCATCTTCTGTGTTTCTATTTCTTAATCTTCTTTCAAGCTCTTCTAAAGAAGGAGGTGCTATAAAAATAGCTAATGATTCAGGATATACTTTTTTAACATTTTGCGCACCCTGAACCTCAATAACTAATATAACAACTTTCCCCATGTCTACTCTTTTTTCAATTTGAGATTTAAGCGTTCCATAATAGTTATCGCAGTATGAAGTGTATTCTAAAAACTCTTCATTTTCTATTTTTTCTAAAAATTCTTCTTTTCTTAAAAATATGTAGTCCTCTTCATGTTTTTCTGTTGGTCTTTTCGCCCTTGTTGTTGCAGAAACTGAAAGAGAAAACCTTTCATCGTTTTCTAAAATATATTTTACAACTGTATCTTTTCCACAGCCTGATGGTCCTGAAACCACTATTAAATTCTTACCTACATTAATCATCTTCACTCTCCATAAACTTTAACACACTATCTTCATTAATACCAAAAATTCTCTCTGCTGAAAAAGCAGATAATATAATCTGATTTGTATCAGTTATTAAAACTGTTTTTGTTTTTCTGCCAAAAGAGGCATCTATTAATATTTTATCGCTTTTTGCTTTAGTAATCATTCTTTTTACAGGAGCAGATTCTGGCGAAAGTGCTGCTATAATTCGATTTTTATTAATCATACAGCCAAACCCAATATTTAGCATAATACCACCCCTTATTTTGATAGATTATAAAAAATCTTTTGATTTTATTTCTAATTTTTCTTTTTAT
>CAYJGG010000089.1:0-5641 GCA_964369915.1 uncultured Oscillospiraceae bacterium
AGCAGAACATATTTTAGGAACAACTAGCCTTGGGCGTGATGTTTTTGCACAAACAATATACGGTGGTAGACAATCAATATTAGTGGGGCTATTAGCAGCGACTATAACAACTACGCTTGGTATGTTAGTTGGTATTAGTGCCGGATATTTAGGTGGTATGTTTGATAGTATTGTTAGTACTTTAACTAATATAATGATGGTTATCCCAACAATTGTTTTACTTCTTATTATAGCTTCAATGATGGATGGTGTTTCACCGCTTCTTATAAGTATAATAATAGGTTTAACATCTTGGCCTTGGAACTCAAGAGTTTTAAGGGCACAAACAATGAGTATTAGAAATCGCGATTTTGTCCGCTCAGCTGAAACTTTAGGAGAAAGTAAATTTAGAATTTTATTCTTTGAAATAATGCCTAATATGCTTTCAATTATATCATCTGCTTTTGTTGGAACATTAATCTATTCAATAATGGCACATGCAACTTTAGAGTTTATTGGATTTGGTAATCCAGATTCAGTTACACTTGGAACAATTCTTTTTAATGCACAAAATTCAGGTGCATTTAGAAGCGGATACTTCTTTGAAGTGTCAGGCGCTATCGGGCTTTTAGTTATGATAGGGATGGGACTTACACTTATAAATTTTGCAATTGATGAAATTTCAAATCCAAAATTAAAAGCGCAAAGAATAATGAAGAACTATTACAAAGCTAGAAAAGCTGAATTAAAACGCATTGAAAAATAATTTTAGCTAAAAAATATAAAAGGAGTAAATGATATAAATGAAAACTGTTATTGAAGTGAAAAATCTTTGCGTTGATTATATTACAGGTGATGGCTCTTATGTAAGAGCTGTTGATAATGTTAGTTTTAAAATAGGGGAAGGGCAAAGTTTAGGTCTTGCTGGAGAATCTGGCTGTGGAAAATCAACAATTGCATATTCTCTTATGCGTCTTCACAGACCTCCTGCGATAATTTCAAATGGAGAAATACTATTTAATGGCGAAGATATATTAAAATATAATGATAAAAAACTACAAAACTTTAGATGGAAAGATACAAGCATGGTTTTCCAATCTGCAATGAACTGTTTAAACCCAGTTGCAACAATGGAAACTCAGTTTTATGAAATATATAAATACCATGGTATAACTAAAAATAAAGCTGAAGCTAGAAAAAAAGCTGAAGAATTATTAGCTTTAGTTGGAATACCAAAAGAAAGATTAAAAGATTATCCACATCAATTTTCAGGCGGTATGCGCCAAAGAGCAGTTATTGCTATGGCACTAGCATTAAACCCAAAACTACTGATTTTAGATGAACCTACTACAGCACTAGACACAGTTGTTCAAAGGGATATATTAAAAAGAATATACGAATTAAAAGCACAATTCGGCTTTTCAATTTTATTTATTACGCATGATATTAGTTTGATGATGGAATTTTGCGATGAAGTTGCTATTATGTATGCAGGGAAAATAGTTGAAAAAGCAAAAACACAAAAAATTCTTCATACTCCAAGCCATCCATACACATTCGGGCTTAAAAACTCATTCCCATCACTAAAAGGCGAAATTGAATATATGGAAGGTATTGAAGGCTCTCCATTGGATTTAAAAAATATTCCTGATGGATGTAGATTTGAAGAAAGATGCTTTAACAGATGTGATGAATGTAAAACAACTGAGCCTACTAGAACACAAGTGGACACAGATTTCTTTTATTGTCACAAACCTTTATTTGTAGAAAATAGTGAGGTAAGTAATGGATAACACAAACAAACAAGTAATATTTAAAGTTGAAAATTTAACAATGGATTTTGATGTTAGTGGAAAAAGCTTGTTTTCAAAATCTAATAAACTACGTGCTTTAAATGATATATCTTTTGATTTATATGCAGGCGAGGCGCTAGCAGTTGTTGGTGAATCTGGCTGTGGTAAATCAACTTTATGTAGAATAGCTATGAGATTTCATAATCCATCTAGTGGACATATGTATTATAATGATGAAGATGTTCATGCATTAAAAGGCGATAATCTTAAAAATTACAGACAAAAAGCTCAGATGATTTTCCAAGATCCATTCTCAGCTTTAAACCCACTACATAGTATATACTATCATTTAGAGCGACCTGTACATCTTTATCATAAAAGCACACCAGAAGTTATGAAAACAAGGATAGACACAGCTCTTGAAATGGTTGGGCTAACTCCACCAGAAGAACAAGGTAAAAAATATCCTCACCAATTATCAGGGGGACAAAAACAAAGAGCTTATATAGCTAGAGTTTTAGCAGCTGGTGCAGAAGTTATTTTTGCGGATGAGCCTACTTCAATGCTAGACGTTTCTATTCGTTTAGGTGTATTAAATTTAATGAATGATTTAAAAAGAGAGCACAAAAAATCATTTATTTATATAACTCATGATATTGCAACTGCAAGATATTTTGCAGATAGAATTATTGTTTTATATGCAGGGCATATAGTTGAGCAAGGTGATGTAAATAAAGTTATAATAAATCCAAAACATCCGTATACTCAGCTATTAGTTGCAGCAGCTCCGGATCCTGAAAGAGAAGGCGAAGTGACTCTTCCTGTAAAATCAAGCGAAGAAACAGAAATTAGCATGTGGACTCCTGAAAGTAAAGGTTGTCCTTTTAAACATAGATGTCTATATGCACTTGATATCTGCCATACTGAAATGCCAAAGGAAACTATGGTAGACGAAGGACAATTTATTAAATGCCATAATCCACAATAAAGTATATGGAGGAATAGAATGTACACATTAGACTATAAAAAATATGCAAAAAAAATAAGAGAGGCAGCGGCAGAGTCTGTTGTTCTTTTAAAAAATGAAAATAATACTCTTCCTATTAAAAAGGAAGAAAAAATTGCGATATTTGGTAGAGCTCAAATAGACACATATTACTGTGGTACAGGCTCAGGCGGAATGGTTAATATTCCATACCTTGTGAATATAGTGGATGGGCTAAAACAAAAAAGAGAAATTAATAAAGAGATCTACTCTTTATATGAAAAATTCGTAGAAGAAAATCCGTTTGATAAGGGTGCTGGCTGGGCAATGGAGCCATTTTCACAGGTTGATTTAAAATTAGAAAATGATATAATTGAAAATGCAAGTAAAAAAAGTGATGTGGCAGTTTTTGTTATAGCTCGCTCGGCTGGAGAAGACAAAGATTGTTTAGCCGAGGGTGGTAGCTATTATCTAAACGAAACTGAAAAAGATAATTTAAAATTAGTAACTAAACATTTTAAAAGAGTTGTAGTAGTTTTAAATATCGGTGGAGTTATGGATTTAGAGTTTATTAATAGCTGCAATCCATCTGCTATATTAATAGCTTGGCATGGAGGCATTGAAAGTGGTAATGGTTATGCAGATGTTTTATGTGGCGATGTTAATCCATCTGGGGCTTTGCCTGATACAATTGCTTATAAATTAGAAGATTATCCTTCAACCGAAACTTTTGGCTCTGAAACTGAAAATGTATATAAAGAAGATATATTTGTTGGCTATCGTTATTTTGAAACTTTTGCAAAAGAAAAAGTTTTATATCCGTTTGGATATGGGCTATCTTACACAGATTTTATAATCGAAAAAGTAAATTTAAAAGAAAATGCTAATAATGTTGAAATAAAAGTTACAGTTAAAAACGCTGGTAAAATGAGTGGTAAAAAGGCAGTTCAAATTTATGTAACTGCCCCAATAGTAAAACTTGCAAAACCAAAAATAGTTTTAGCTGGATTTAGTAAAACAAAGATTTTAAAAGAAAATGAAAGCGAAACTTTAACTATAATTGTTAATAAAAAAGATTATGCATCTTTTGATGATGATTTATCAGCTTTCATTTTAGAAAAAGGTAGCTATATTTTTTCAGCTGGTTTTAATAGCAGAGATTTAGAAATAATATCAAAAATTAATTTAGAAAATGAAATTATAGTTGAGCAATGTACTCCTGCACTTATGCCGATAGTAGAATTTAGTAAAATGAGTGTAGTTTTAGAAAATGATGAATATAAGCTAGTTTATGATAAAGCGAAAACTCGTCCATATAATATATCAAAAAGAATTCAAAATGAAATGGGTAGTTATGGCGAGAAAACTAATAACGGCTACACATTCCAAGATGTAAAAGAAGGGAAAATAACAGCGCTAGAACTTGCAAACGATTTATCATCACTTGATTTAATTCATCTATCAAGAGGGGAAGGTATGTGTTCGCCTAAAGTTACATCTGGAACGGCAGGGTGTTTTGGTGGAGTTACAGATAGCTTATTGAATGGTAGAAAAATTCCTATAGCATGCTGTGCAGATGGCCCGTCTGGAATTCGTATGGATAGTGGAACAATGGCAATTAGTATTCCAAATGCAACGGCTATTGCATCAAGTTTTAATTTAGATTTAGTCAAAGAAATTTTTGATTTTTTATCTGTTGAGATGATATATCATAAAGTTGATACGCTACTTGGACCTGGTATGAATATTCATAGAAATCCACTTTGTGGAAGAAATTTTGAATATTATTCAGAAGATCCATTTTTAACAGGTAAAATGGCAGTGGCTCAAATTCAAACAATGAATAAATATAATATCACTGGCACAATAAAGCATTTTATTGCTAATAATCAAGAAAAAGCAAGAAAACAAGTAAATTCAATTATAAGTGCAAGAGCAATAAGAGAAATTTATCTAAAAGGATTTGAAATGGCTGTAAGAGAAGGCGACGCCTATTCAATTATGACAGCTTATAATCCTGTTAATGGTATTCAAGCGGCATCGAACTATGATTTAAATACAACGATTTTAAGAAAAGATTGGGGCTTTAAAGGAGTGGTAATGACCGATTGGTGGGCTACTATGAATAAAGAAGGCACTAAAAGTAGTGAAAAACATACCGCTGATATGATTATTTCTCAAAATGATGTTTATATGGTTAATGCTAATGCATTTGAAAATAGCGCTAATGATGATAGTGAAATAGAATATGAAAAAGGAAATTTAACTAGATACCCATTAGTTAGAAATGCAAAAAATATTATTAATACTCTACTAAAATTTAACTGCTCAAAAGAAGAAGTGAAAGTTGAAATTGAAAATGTTCCTGAAAATAAACTTACTAATATAGTAGATTTAGGGCAATACAATTTAGATAATCAAGCTGTTATCGACCACACTTTATTAGACACCTCAAAAGGCAGTAGTAATAATTTTGTATTGAATTTAAAAGAAAAAGCAATGTATAAATTAGAATTTAGTATGAAAGCAAATGCAGTTCCTTTAGCGCAGCTTCCAATGAGTATTAAAGTTAATGGTGCACTAGAAAAAACAATTTCATTAAAAGGCGGCACTAGTGGTGTTTATGATTGCACTTTGCATTTATTTACAGCGATAACTGCCTATGTTGAATTGTTTTTTGGTGAAAGTGGACTTGAAATAGATTCAATAACTATTAAAAAAGTATAGTAAATAAGCTGTAATTTTCATTATAAATTACAGCTTATAAAAATGATAAAATGAAAGGGTTATAATATGCAAACTAAAGGCAGTTTTACAATAATTGATGGGATAGAATACTATAAAATTAGTAATAGCGAAAAACTATCTCCGTTTTTTATTCAAG
>CAYJGG010000090.1:0-5140 GCA_964369915.1 uncultured Oscillospiraceae bacterium
TATAATTCACTTCATTTTTATTTTAATTAAATTAAATCTTTAAATCCAATTTCAACTAGATGATTATATGAAGAAGTAATACAATCATATGGATCTCTGCCGTAGGTATCGTCTTGCTCGATAAAGAAATAGTCAACTCCGATTTCAACAGCTGAATTAATAATTTCTTTAAATTTTAAAGAGCCTTCGCCAACTGGTGCATAATGTACAATTCCATGATAAGCAGAAACAAATTCAGCATTACCTGGGTGAATAGTTTCTGGGGCAAATCTTGAAAAATCAGGAGCTGCGATAGCATAATCTTTTAAATGTAAAACTTTTATTCTGCCTTCAAAATTTTTGATATAATCTTCTGGAACTTCACCACCACGCCAAATCCAGTGTGTATCAAGCTCAAAACCTAGATTAGTTGTTTCATCACGCATACTTTCGATTAAGTATTTGCCATCAAATTTTGTGAATTCATTATGGTGAGAATGAAAATGCAATGTTATACCATGCTCCTCAACTTTTTTTGCTGCTTCATCGCAAGCTTTAATAAACTCTAATGCAGCATTTTTATCGCCCATAATATTAAATGGAAGTATTCCTATACGAAGAATATTACAATTTAAAGCCTTGCAATCTCTAATTGTTTTATCAAAATGAGTTTGTAAAGATTCAATTGATGGATGAGGAGATGTAAGAGATGTGCTCATTGCACCAATTTCAATATTAAAATCTTTCATAGCTCTTTTAATTTCGCTAATATTTTCAGGAGTTGTTGCAACCATTGATAATTCAAACACATTAAATCCGATTTCATTAAGTTTTTTTAGAGTGCTGTAAACGCCGTCTTTTAAAACAACTTCCCTAAAATTCATCATTTGTACGCCTATTTTAGCCATTTGTGAGTCTCCTTTTTAATTAAATTATATAATAAAATTGTAGCACGTGTATACAGGTATTGCAAGTAAAAATTATATTGTCTTTATTGTGAATGTTTGCTATACTTTTAATTATATATGTATAATTTTAAGGAGATAGAAATTATGGAAAAAAAGGTGAGTTTATTGCAAAAAATTATAGCGTTTATTTTTAATCCGAATTTATGGATTGTGGGGGTTTTAATAGCTGTAAACACTGGTTTTTTTGCCACGATAAATGAATTTGATTTATTTTTTATACAGCTTTTTGAATTAAGAACCAAAAATTTAGAAGAATTGCAATCGCTATTAATTGATATCCCACAAAATATAATAAATATAGTGATTGCTGTTATTATTTTTATGAATATTATAGGGTTAGTGTATCAAATATTAAAAAAACCATTAATTTTTTTTAAAGCAAGACTTTTTTTAGTAAATAAAGTTTTAACTATTCCTGTAATAGTGGTATTAATTATTTTAGCAAGCTATAATTTTTCAGCCTTTACTAAAGTT
Source organism: uncultured Oscillospiraceae bacterium (assembly GCA_964369915.1). Taxonomy (GTDB): domain Bacteria; phylum Bacillota; class Clostridia; order Oscillospirales; family Ruminococcaceae; genus RGIG3102. Next base: position 1,422 of record CAYJGG010000090.1, read on the forward strand.
GCAATAGAAACATTATCTAAATACGAAGTTTATGGGATAATCGAAATTGATTATAGCGATATAGAAGAAATAGAAGAAAATCCAAAGAATATGATAATTTTTGCCACTAAAGAAGGTACAACGCAAAATGAAGAAATAGAAAAATACCTATATGAATTTAGCGAAGAAAATGAAATTAATATTTATATGTTTGATGTTATAAACATAGAGGAAGACCAAAAAAATACTCTTTTAAAATATAATATAACAAATGAAACAGCGCCAAGAGTTATGGTTTTAAAATATGGTGCTATTGATAGCGTGTTTAATTACGACACGATAATTATAGAAAATGAATTTGAAATAGAAATTTTAGATTTAATAGAAGATGAGTATTTATTTAATTAAAGATAGGAATTGTATATATGAAAAAGATAGGGTTATTATTGTTAGTTTTAGTAATGCTTTTTAGTTTTACTAGCTGTAAAAGTGAAGAAAGTATTAGCGAAGAAGAAAATATAAACATAGAAGATATGACACAAGATGAATTATTTAATCAGTTTGTAAAGCCTTTAATAGGAGATAGATTAATTGGATATGGAAACAGTATAGAAGACTTATCTTTTGATAATTATGTTACCTATTTTCAAAGTTTTGCAGGGTTAAGTGGGGATTATCTATTAGAAACATATGAGGCTGTTCCAAGAGATAAAACGTATAATAACTATGATGAGGTTTATGTTCCGTTTGAAGAATTTAAAACTGAAATACTAAAAAAATATAATTTATCTATGGAGTTTTTAGATAAAGTAAAATCATTAGATTATATATATAATCAAGAGAAAAACGCAGTTATAGTGCCTGTTAATTATGCCTTGCATAATAAGATAGTTGAAAGCAATGTTGATAAAGAGAGTATAAAAATAGAAAAAGAGGGGGATATTTATAAGCTGTCATTTGATTATCATTATACAGCTAATATTCAAAAAGAAGATTCCTATGAGTATACTTATCATTATGAAACATATACATACACAGTTGATATTATTAGTAGTGGCGAAAATTATTTAATAGATAGCTATACACGAAAAATAAATAAAAATAGATTATCTAATGATGCTGTGCAGACGCTTTACCTTGAGAATATTATATATCTACTTTCTATTGAGTTTTCTGAAAATGAATTTGAAAATTTATACACTGGGGAGGCACTATCAGCCTTAATCACAACTCTTAACACACTAAATGAAAAGAATTTAATACCAAACAATGATGAAGAAATAGACGAAGAATATGATGAATATGTAAGTGCAAGATTTTTAGTGAAATATTTTAATAATACTTTTAAAAATGCTGAGAATGAAGAATTATTTGATATTGCTATTAATAGTAAATATTATAACGAGTATAATAGATTTGATAGTGCAATGCTTTACACAGATTTAGTGGATAATTATGTTGCATCTGCAAAAGTTTTATCTTACACAATAGATGAAAATATTTTAACTGTTGATTATATATTAACAAAACCTAGTGAAGAAAATAGTGAAAATAGACTTGTTTTAGAGCTTAATGATACAACATTTTATATTATATCAAATGAAATTATAGGATAAGGAGAAGAAAGATGAAAAAATGTATAGCACTAATAATAGCGATTTTTCTTTGCTTTTCTTTAACTGCCTGTGGAGATAATGAAGAAATAACACAAGAAACAAGCGAAGAATTTAAAGATATAACTTTAATGCAAACAAAAGAATTAATAGATGAATTTATTCTTCCCTTACATAGAAATGTTGCGTTTGTTGGCTCAGGATGGGATGGGGAGTTAAGCGGAAAAGACTTATATAGATTCATAACGGTTGATATGTTTATGGAGTTCAATGAAGAACTTACTGTTTCATATTATTTAGATAATTATGAAAATGGAGAAATAGGTGATTTTTATGATGTAGTTTACATTCCAAAAAATGAAATACAACAAAAATTATTTGAAAAGTTTGATATATCAGAAATAGATGCTTTTGAATATCTTAATAGCTATGGGGCATATGATATAGAAAAAGAGGCATATAAAGTTTATCTTAATGATATGAATGTTGAATATGGAGAAAATTTAATAAATAAAGAAAGCGTTGTTTTAATTGATAATGAAGACGGCACTTATAAAATTCAGTTTAGAGTTGAGTTTATGGATAATTTTTTTGGCTCAAATTTAGAATTAAAAGCATATGATTGCACCTTGCATTTACAATTTAATGAAGAAACCGAAAGCTATCAATATACAAAAATTCAAAGAACCCAAGGCGTTGTGGGCGAACTGATAACTTATGAAGAGGAAAATGAAAGCGCCGAGGTGAAAATATCACAAGATAAAGAGGAACTAGAGCAGGAAAAAGAAGATGATGTCATTCAAATCGATGATGAAATGAAATTTGAAGTGCAAGAGTTTATGAACAAATTGGATTATATCATCAATCAAGATTTCTCAGAAAACTATAATTATATAAATAATGAAGGGGCTTTTTTAGCAACAATAGATACTCTTGAAAAACTAGACAATTTATACATAGCCTTTGATGAGAATATTTTAAATGAAGAATATAATGGAAATAAATTTATAGAGATATATAGAAAATATTTTGCAATTCATATAGATGAATTTGAAGAATATTTAAATAGCTATCGATATTATTACGAAGAGAATGATTTTGTAGATAGAGAAGCTGATCCAACTTTTCATCCAGTTAAATTAGAAATTGAAGTTAATGAAGTAATAGCAGAGTCAGATGGGTATATAAATGTTGAATACACTATAATTAATACTAACGAAGGATTTATAGAAGCAACTGGAGTTATGAAATTAAAAGTGAATTTAGATAGTAGTAGTGGATATGCAAAGTATAGGCTTTATGAAAATACTGTTGAGTGGCAATAAAAAATTAAAAACACCGATTTTAAAAATCGGTGTTTTTTTAGAATATATTTATAAGATTTAAATTAAAGCCAATATAATTGAAAAATAAAAAATTAAATTACGTTACTATTTTTAAAAGCTATTGCGTATCTTCTAAATCATTACTACAAAAAACTAAAAATAAAACAACAGCTAAAACCATAAATACTATAGCACCTGTAATGCCTGTCATATCCTTTGTAAAAACTCCCATGGCTAAAAGTCCTATTCCTACTAGCATTAATAATCCAACAACAAGTTTTTTAAAAATAATAAATAACAATACTCCACCTAAATAAAACACAACTTCTTCAAAAGATTGAGTGTTTATATAGATGCTAATTGGAGAAACGATAAGTAAAAAAAACCAAACAATGCCTCTAATTGCCTTTAAAAAGGATAGCTTAGGCTTTATTGCAGTGTTATGATTATAATAATCCTCTTCATAAACCGAAGAATTATTTGAGTATGAATTTGGTGTATATGTATTTTGATTTTTTGAGTTTGATGAATAGGAATAAACTTTTGAGGCTTTTAATATACTATCGTATTCATCTCTTTTTTGTGTGTTAGATAAAGTTTCGTATGCTTCTTGAATTATTCCAAAAAGCTCTTCAGAACCATCTTTTTTATTTATATCAGGGTGAAAAAGTTTTGCTTTTTCCCTATAAGCTTTTTTAATATCGTTTAGTGAAGCGTCTTCTTTAACGCCCAAAGTGTCATAATAATTAATTTGCTCTGCCATTAATTTTCCTCTTTCTAATTTAAATTTATATATAGTATA
>CAYJGG010000091.1:0-5111 GCA_964369915.1 uncultured Oscillospiraceae bacterium
CCAATTTCTCCAACTGGGTAATATGACTTTGTTGACATTATATACCTCCATGTAGTGTTAATTTTAGCTTTGATTATATACAGTATGTCACATCAATTCAAGCAATGTCAATGCATTTTTTTTAATATCTAAATAAATAGAATTTTAACCTAAATGCTTATAAAATCAAAAGCATGATTTAGTTAATACAAACAAATAACTAATTCAAAAATTTATCAATCAAAAGCAATTTGAACACATTGGCTAATACAGCTTTTCATTTCAACTTTGCTACTTATTACTAGATAGAATCCTTCATAACTTTTAAAAAACTTTCAATAAATAATTTCACTAAATAAAAATTTAGGATTTATAAATTTCCATAGCTATATCTTTGCTTATTATAATTATCATAGCTAACAACATTCTGGTTTCCTGTTAGAAATCTTTGATTTATATAATAGGTCAGATTTTTATATCATATCAAATATTTCTTAATCAATTTACTTAAATAGAAAAAAGGCTTACACCACGATTATTAATCGTTAGTATAAGCCTTATTTCATTTATAAAAATTATCTTTTCTGGCAAGAAGAAAATAATTTTAAACGTAGATTATTAGATAAATAATCTTTACGCCTCAACACCACATTTTTTAAGCAGTGATGCCCATTTTTTATCAACATTCTTTTGGATTTCTTCTATCATCCATTCATTGCCAGGTTTAAACATATGTTTAAATCTGCCTTGTTCTTTTAGATAGTCTTCTACTGGAAGTTTTACCTTTGGTTTGTATGTTAATTTGTATTCACCTTCTATTACTTCATACATTGGCCAGATACATGTATCTACTGCAAGTTTTGTAATATCCATCATTTTTTCTTCTGAATATCTCCAACCACGTGGACAAGGCGCCATAATATTCATAAACGCTGCACCTGGTGTGTATAAAGCTGTTCTTGCTTTTTCATGTAAATCTTTCATATTGCCCATAAATGTTGTTTGTGCAACATATGGTATTCCATGTGCCACCATTATTTCTGTTAAATCTTTTTTATGTTGGTGTTTTCCTGGAATTACACTTCCTGCTGGTGATGTTGTTGCATCTGCAAACATTGGTGTACTTGATGAACGCTGAATACCTGTGTTCATATATGCTTCATTATCATAACATACATAAACCATATCATGGTTTCTTTCCATTGCTCCTGATAAAGATTGAAAACCTATATCATATGTACCACCATCGCCACCAAAAGCGATGAATTTATAGTTTTCTTCTATTTTTCCTGCTCTTTTTAATGCTTTGTATGCTGCCTCTGTTCCACTTGCTACTGCTCCTGCATTTTCAAATGCTCCATGGATAAAACTATCCTGCCACGCTGTGTATGGGTACAAAAATGTTGATACTTCTAAACAGCCTGTTGCCGATGTAATTACTGCTTTATCTTCTACATCTAATGCTCTTAATACGCCTCTTACTGCGATTGGAGCTCCACAACCAGCACACATTCTATGTCCACCAGATAGTCTTTCTGGTTTTGCTACTTCTTGTTTTAAATTATATGCCATTTTTCTTTCCCCCTTATCCTTCTCTTACACTTAAGTGTCTGTATACTTCGCCTTGATTATTTGTTTTTAGAATTTCTTCAAGTGCTGTGTATACTTCTTCTACGTTTTCAACTCTAAAGTCTCTTCCACCTAAACCATATACATAGTTTATGATTTTTGGTCTTGTTTGTAAATCATAGCAAGCTGCTCTTACTTCTTGGAATAATGGTCCGCCATTTGCTGCCATTCCTTCTGCTTTATCCATTACTGCTACTACTTTAACGTGTTTTAGAGCCTGTGCGATTTCATCCATTGGGAAAGGACGGAATACTCTTACTTTAATTAGGCCTACTTTTTTGCCTTCTTTTCTTAATCTTCTTACTGTTTCTTTTGCTGTTCCTGCACTAGAGCCTATGATTACTAACGCCATTTCAGCGTCTTCCATCATATATTCTTCAAACAGTGAATATTCTCTTCCACTTATTCCTGCAAATTCTTTTGATACATCTAAAATTACTTGTTTTGATGCTTTCATTGCTTCTGCCTGTTGTTTTTTATGCTCCATGTAGTAAGAAGCTGTATCGTATGGTCCTACTGACATTGGGTTTTCTTTTTTAAGCATATATTGTTCTGGATTGTATGTACCAACAAAGTTTTTAACACTTTCATCGTCTAATAACTCTATATTTTCTATTGCGTGTGATGTGATAAATCCATCTTGGCAAGTCATAACTGGCAGTTGAACATCTTTATGTTCGCCTATTCTCATAGCCATTACCATATTATCATATGCCTCTTGGTTTGTTTCTGCATATAGCTGAATCCAACCTGTATCTCTTGCGCCCATTGAATCTGAATGGTCGTTATTGATATTTATTGGTCCTGTTAATGCTCTATTTATACAAGCTAGTGTAACCGGCAGTCTTGATGATGATACTACGTGTAGCATTTCCCACATTAATGCAAGTCCACAAGAAGATGTTGCTGATACTGCTCTTGCTCCTGCTGCTTGTGCTCCCATACAGCAAGACATTGCACTATGCTCTGATTCAACTGCTACAAACTCTGTATTAACTTCTCCATTTGCTACATATTGTGCAAAGTATTGAGGAATTTCTGTTGAGGGTGTTATTGGGAATGCTCCCATTACATCCGGATTTATTTGTTTTAAGGCAATCGCTACTGCTTCATTACCTGATAGTCTTTCACGAATATTCATTTTAATTCCTCCTCCTACTTATCTTCTTTTCCGAATGTTATTGCATCAAACGGACACACTTTATAGCAGATTCCACAGCCTTTACAATGGAAAAAATTAAAATCTAATCTTTTTCCATCCACTACTGGGATTGCACTATCTGGACATACTGGTATACACAGCATACAATGCTTACATTTTTCTTCTACAAACGCTGGGATATTAACTCTCCAGTCACCTGTGTTCATTAAACTTGATGTTCCGCCTTCATATATTGAGCCACCTAGAGTTATTTCTTGATATGTTATTTTTTCATTTATTTCTGATGCTTTTTTGTATCCCATTATCCTTTAACCTCCGTCATTGCTCTTCTTATCGCTTGCATATTCCCTTCAATTACCTGTGGTTTTGTTGAGAATTTATGTTTTAAGCTTTCTTTCATATCTTCAATAAACGCTTCTTCTTCTATTATTCCACTCACTTTTACTACTGCTGCTAGCATTGGTGTGTTTGGAATATTTCTTCCGATTGTTTCTTCTGATATTGTTCCTGCATCTATTGTGCATACTCTTCCTTTGTAGCCTCTTAGTTGTGGTCTTACTTCTTCTGGTGTTTTTGAAGAGTTAATAATAATTGCTCCATCTTCTTTTAAGCCTTTTGTAACATCTACTGCTCCAAGAAGTGTGCTATCTACTACAACTACATAATCTGGATCATAGATATTACTATGTACACTGCATCTTTCATCGCTTATCCTGTTGTACGCAGTGATTGGTGCTCCCATTCTTTCTGGGCCGTATTCTGGGAATCCTTGCACGTATTTGCCTGTGTTAAATGCTGCATCTGCTAGAAGTAGTGAAGCTGTTTTTGCTCCTTGTCCTCCTCGTCCATGCCAGCGGATTTCTATTATTTTGTCCATATTTTAATCTCCTTTTTATTTGATTATTAAAGATAATTTTATTATAATATTTTTTTTAAAAAAAGAAAATACTTTTTGATATTTTTTTACTTATTTAACCCTATTAATCTCTTTTTTAAGTATTCTTATTTATTAACCACCATAACAGAATCACGAGCAATCATAACTTCTTCATTTGTTTGAATAATTAAAGTTTTAACTTTTGCTCCCTCTTTTGTTATATCAATTACTGCTTCGCCTCGCTTTTTGTTTTGCTCTTTATCTATTTCTATTCCAAACCATTCAAGACCATTAGTTACGCCTTCTCTTACAACTGATGAATTCTCTCCTATTCCTGCTGTGAATATAAGTATATCAACTCCACCCATTGCAACTATATAGCTTACTATGAATTTTTGTATTTGATAGTAGTACATACTTAAAGTGAGTTTTGCTCTTTCATCGCCTTTTTCGGCTGCAATTTCAATATCTCTGCAATCGCTTGATATTCCAGACACTCCTAGAAAACCACTCGATTTTGTTAAGTAATCTGAAACTGCAGTTCCGTTTAAGCCTTCAAGTTCTCCAATATATGTTGCAACTGATGGATCTAAATCTCCACATCTTGTTCCCATCATAAAGCCAGCAAGTGGTGTTAGTCCCATTGATGTATCAATTGATACCCCACCTTTTACTGCTGCAAGTGATGCTCCATTTCCTAAATGGCAAGAAATAATTTTTAAATCTTTAATATCCTTATTTAGATATTCACTCGCTGCGTTTGAAACGTATTTATGGCTTGTTCCATGAAAACCATATTTTCTAATTCCATTGTTTTCATAGTATTTATACGGCACTGCATACATATATGCTTTAGCTGGCATATTTGCATGAAAAGCTGTATCAAAAACTGCAACGTTTGGAATATCTCCAAAAATCTTTTTAATTGCATTTATCCCTTGAACATGTGCTGGGTTATGTAATGGGGCAAGTACTGATAAATCTAAAATAGCCTTTGTAACTTCATCTGTTATGAGTGTTGGTTCTTTAAAGTTTTCACCACCGTGTGCAACTCTATGTCCAATAGCTGATATTTCGCTCTTATCTTTAATAACAGCGCCTTCACCCTCAGTCATCATTTCATAAACTTTTGCTATTGCCTCTGAGTGATTTTTAAAATCCATATCTATTTTCCACTCACCCCCATTTGCTTTATGAGTGATAAATGAATCATTAATTCCAATTCTTTCGCAGTTACCTTTACAAATTACGCTTTCATCAGTCATATCTAGTAATTGATATTTTAATGAACTTGATCCACAGTTTATTACTAATACTTTCATCTTTTTAGACTCCTTACTGATTTAATATTTAAATTAATTATCCAATTACTGCAATTAATTGATCTGTGTCTACCGACTGCCCTTCAACTACTTCTAATTGTAAAACTACACCATCAGCTGAAGCATTGATTTCATTTTCCAT
>CAYJGG010000092.1:0-5063 GCA_964369915.1 uncultured Oscillospiraceae bacterium
TTGAAAGTTTTAGGTGAATTTAAATAAGTAATTACGAGGAGTGTCAAATGAGTATGATAAAAGTTAATTTTTTTGAAGCTGACAATGGCGATTGTTTTTTGCTTAAATTTGATAACAATACAACGTTGTTAATTGATGGTGGTTTGAAAAAATCGATGAAAAGAAATATTTTTCAAATTAAACAGATTATTGATAAATCTTTGATTAATACAATAATGTTAACTCATGTTGACAAAGACCATATTGGAGGAATTATAGAATTATTTGAAAAACATCCGTATTTAATACCCAAAATATCTATGATGATATTCAACGATAGTAAAAGCTTGAAAGATTTCATCCCAACAAGCGAAATTATTCCTGAAATAAAGATTTCGTCTACTAACAGTAGTTTGACTAGCTATCCACAAAGTGTGACACTTGAGCAACTTATAGAAGAAAACGATATGAGCATACTTTCAAAGATTACTTCTGTTTCTGAAAAATTTGTTATTAACGAAGAAGTAAAGCTTACACCGTTATCTCCAAGTATTGATTCTATGAAACAATATCAGAGCTGGATAGATAAAAAGAGACCTCCGTATACTAGTGCAGGTAAAGATTATATGTATTCCATTGAAGAATTGTTTAATAGGGAATTTCAACCAGATGATAGTGTTACAAATATTTCAAGCATCTCAATGCTATTAGAATACAAAGATAAAAAGTTATTATTTTTAGGAGACAGTATTCCGTCTGATGTTTTATCTAAACTTGAAATACTCGGTTATAGTGAGAAAAACAAGTTGGAAGTAGATGTTGTAAAAATATCACATCATGGAAGCAGGAAAAATACATCTACAGAACTGCTGCAATTAATAAAATGTGATAAATTTCTCATAAGTGCTAACGGAGCAGAACATCCGGATAAAGAGTGCTTAGCACGAATAATAATGACTCAAAAATGTCCAGAATTAATTTTTAATTATGACAATATTTTTAGTGAAATTTTCACAGAGAAAGAGTTAAAAAGTGAAATGTTTAAAATATCAGTGACAAATGAGGTGACAATATGAAAAAAATTGCAACAACAGATGATTATAATAAACTTGCAACAATTATATGTGTAGATAGCACAGTAAATGGAACTGGTTGTCTAGTATGGTCTGAAGATTCAACTAGGTTATACTGCCTTACAGCCAAGCATTGTACTATGGATATTGAAAATGGCATACATCACAGTGTGAATATATACTATCAAGAAGTAAATGCTAAAAATCAATTAAAAATAATTGGTGAAAAAATATATTCTGATGATGTTGACTTAGCTATATACGAAATTGAAAAAAATGATATTACTTCTGCAGTACCTTATACACATATAAGCAGTCTAGCGACACCGCCATCAAAAGTTCAAATAAATGGTTATCCAATAGCACAAAACACTGAAAGAATTGTACTTAATGCTACATTTAACTCGAAAACTGATGATGAAATCGTCTTGAACATTAGCGATTCAAAAAACAGTGATAATTTAGATGATATAATCGGTGTGTCTGGTAGTGGCTGTTATGAAATTGTAGGAAAAACAATAAAGCTTTTTGGTATTGAGAACAAATCAAGAGGTGCAGATCTTCCTTACAATGAATTACACGCTATAGACCTGTCTTTTGTAAAAAGAATTTTAAGTAGCAAGGGTTTACCGCTATTACCTCAACCAACTCCTACATATCTAACAGAAAGATTTGGGAAATATGAAATTGCTCAAAAAATTAAGAATTCGCTAGTATTCAGAAATTCATGGGTGGATTTAAGCATTTCGGCTGCTATTCATAAAAAAGTTGAAGAACATTTTAAATATAGTGAAGATTTGTCTATTTACCTATGCGGTTTATCAGGCATTGGAAAGACGAGAGGATGTATAAATGCTTGTTGCTCATTAGGATATGGGAATGCAATATATTATAAAAACTATACTGATTTTTTTAATAACGAAATAAAATTCAAAAATTATGTGAGCACTAATTATGAAAATTTATATATTATTATAGACGAAGCTACTTTAGCAGATTGGAATAATGTCAATACGAACTACAGTAACTTTTCAGATTATCTGCGTTTCATCATGATTGGTACTGTTTCTATCAAACAATCTGCAAATTTAAGCAAGAATGCGTTTTTCTTTGAAAATTCATCTTCTGAAGAAATCAAGCTTTTAGTAAGTGAACAATATCCTTTGTTTGATGAAGAAATATTAACTGCAATATATAAGTTGTCTTATAGTGATTTAAGACTGGCAATGCTGATTGCACAATTGTATTATGAGGATAACTCTATAGACTATTCAATGAGTTCTTCTACGTATTTACAAAATCAATACACCAGTGCGAACTCGATATTAGAAAGAACAATACTTCAACATAATAGTAATCCTCGTCGTCCTCACGATTTAGTAGTGGAGGATTACTTTGATAAGCTATCGCTATTTGTTGACATAGATATTACAAATAAAGAAAATAGTGAGTTATCTAATATGTCAAAATATTTTCAAGACAATATATCGAATTATCTTCGTTGTATTGATTATATCGAAGACATTAACTTAGGCATTAGAAAAGGTAAATATTTTGAATTATCGCCGAGGGCATTAGCAAAATTAGCTTTTGAACAACAAGGTTGGTCAAAGATAAGATATGATTTAGATAATTTTATGGAAGCACTTTCGACAGATGTGTTAAGAAAAAGATTTTATGATAGAGTTGACGAATGTGGATTGATTCGAGGGGAGGTTGAAGAGGCTCTAGCCTCTTGGTTTCTGAAAAAATACCCATGCACATATGATGCTTTAGAAAAAGGCAATTCAAATGAAATAATGTTATTTGTTGAACACAAACCAGAGATAGGCTTGAAATGGCTTAAAAAGATAATTTTAGATCAACCCGATAGTAAATTATCAGAAACAAATTATTTTTTCCCTAGAAGAGAAGTAGTGTGGACGTGTGAACATTTAGCCAACTTTAAGGAGTGGTTTTCTGACTGTGAAGAAATACTTTTTAAACTTGCATGTAATGAAGTAGAACATGGTATATCAAACAATAGTAAAGGAGTATGGTCGGACTATTTTTCAATTTTATTAGCAAACACAGAGGTGGATTTTTTTCAAAGATATTCTTTGTTAATCATTCGTGCTAAAAGTTGCAATAAAAATAATTTAGATCTGTTTAGTAAAGCATTTTCAAATGTTTTTTCAGATAGAAATATGGGGTTTTCTCAACCTAAAATGATTGGAGGAAGAATCACTCCCGAAAGGTGGGATCCTAAAACATTTGGTGAGCTTTGGGATGCTAAAAAATTCTCTTTAACTCAGCTAGAAAAAGCATACAATGCCTATGATAGTGATTTACAAGCTGATATTTTAGACAGTCTGTTTAAAAATAGCTGGTCGTTCGTAAGCCAAAATCTTGAGGAGATATACAAAAACACTCTGACTAAGTTTTTATTCAACCAAAAACCAAAAAACTTACTTATATTGCACTTAGAAGACCAAATAAAAATGATAGAGCATTCTCCAGATATTAATAAAGAATGGATAGAACAAAAAATAGAATTTATTTCTAAGTGGATTGATGAATTAAAAGATAAAACTCTTATAGGTAGAGTGGCTGAATATCTATCAAGAGATATATGGTCGCATGGGTATTCAGACGAAGACAAAGAAAGAATAGAAGCTTTCTTGGAAGATGTGGCTGTCGAAATTTTGAATGATACAAGCGTGATATTAAACATCATTACCGAAAAATCTTATGACAAGGAAGCAGTTTCAACACTAGCTGAAAAAATTGGTAAACATGATGCCGAATTGAAGTGCTATAGCTTTTTAGAGAAAATTGTAACTGAAAATTTAGAAGATGCTTTTTTAAGAGGATATTTTTTAGGAAACTATCATATTCATAAAAAGCTTGATGAGCGATTAGTGAATTTCATTGACGAGAATAAATATACATACTCAGATTTCGCATTATGGGTTAGTTGCAGAATAGAAGTTAACTTACAAGGATTCAATCGTATATTGGAGTTAATTAATATAACTAAACAAATATTTTGGGTTGATAACTTAATTTCAAGTATATGGAGAGAATTTTTATCATTAGAACAAAAACTTCAAATTTGCAATTCAATATCAAATTGCGGACATGAACTTAGATTTACTTTACTATTTAAACTTTTGATTAATTGGATTAAAAATACCAGTGAAGCTGACAGTGTTGAATTATATAAAGTGGCGATAAAAAGTTTCAGAGATTGTATTGAAAATGGGGCACGCTTCGAAAGCTTCTCGGTTATGCAACTATTTGAAAATACGCCAACACAATTTTATTCTGAAGTGTTGGAGTTGATAGTACCACTTTTCGATTTTGATAGTTTAAGTGATTCGAAAAATATTTATTGCATTAGATGTATATTAAAATTAAAAAACACATCGACCGAAGCCTTAATTATGAGCTTACTAGGTGAAACACTATTAGAGCCAAGGCGTATACTTAAGGGCAAAGCACATAGAGGCTTCTTTGATAGTTTTGCAGTTGAAACGGTCAAAGAATGGATAGATATTGAACCAAAATTGCGAGCACCACTAATTGCGTATCATCTATCATCACCTACCCTTTCAGATGATTCATTAGCACCTTTAACTAAATTTGTATTGTCAAATTATAATGATAATGATGAAGTTGTAAATGAATTTATTGCTGGAGAATATAACTTAGTATCATATTGGGTAGAAACAATTTATTCTAATAAAGATAATTGGTATGGGTTGCTAGAAAAATATTTGAAGTCTGATATTCCTTTTGTTAGACGATGGGCTGAATACAAACAAAGTGATATAAAAAATGTTTGCATTCAGCATGAGAATGATATTCAAGACAGAAAAAGATTCGAATAGAATGGTTTCCCTCAGAATTTTTATATCTGAGGGAAATTTTGTAAAATATTAAAAATATTTTAGTTTTAGCTTGACATAAGGGTGCCGAAGATCATGAAACCGAATACGCCTTAAATCATGTTTGTTTAAAAGTTCCGGG
>CAYJGG010000093.1:0-4693 GCA_964369915.1 uncultured Oscillospiraceae bacterium
ATAATTCTAAAATCGTACTACTCCTATTAGCATTTGATACATCGTATTTTTTTTCGCCTAAGCTATTTTCTATTCCCTCTACTTCCCAGTGTGAGAATGTTTTGCCATAAGGGGCATCTTCGGCAATTATAGGAAGCATAAAGTCGTAGTTATTATCTGGGTCAAATTCAAAGCGATAAGTGTCTGCTTGTGGTGAAATAGTATTTTGAAATTCTATTGCAGGAAACTCCACTACAGTATCAAGAATTCTCAAATAATACTCATCATAAACAGTAGGATCATCTATTACCTGTGCTCTTATCACTAAGGTCTTCGCTCCTTCTCTTTCCATACTTAGTTGTTTATGTGAGCCGTCCATTCTATCAGATTCTTCTATAACTGTGCGCTGGTCTAAAGGCAGTGAGCTATCCCCAGATTTTACTGACCATTCCACTTCATTACTATTTCCAAGTTCTCCGTCTACCATTAAGTAAAGTGGAACTGTTTGCATATCTGCATAAGCAGTAAATAATCTATCAGAAAAAATCTCGATTTCTTTTATTTTTTCTTTAACTGTAAAAGTAAAGCTTGCCTTTGGATTATATGCTAAGTTATCGGATGTTACTTCTAACTGTAAGCTATAAGTCCCCGGTGTAAGATTAAGTTTTGGGGTAACTGTGAAAGTGGTTGTATCAGCTGGGATACCATTTAATGCATCTTGTGGATTTAAAGTGCTTATTAAATCATTCACATTCACATCAAAGGCATCTATATCGCCAGTAGCATTTACTCTTACATTATTAAGTATTTGATTGCCTGTGTTTGTTATAGTGTATTCTTTTGTTTGCGCACTTGTGTAATTATAAGGCACTGTTTGTGAGCCATATGTAGGCGAAACTGAAAGCTTATAATCAATTACAGGCGTTGTCGCTTCAATTTTTAGATAATGGTTTTGATAGTATCTATTCGCATAGTCTGTTAAATCTCCAGTAACAGCTGTTGCAGTAGCTTTATCATCGCCTGAGGTTACAACAAGGTCTAAACCTTCTGCATATTGAGGTACCCTATAAAGTGCATGACCAAGAGCTGAATATAATTCAACTGTTGCATCGCCGTCTATTGACACCACTGAGCCACCTGCATTAAATATTGCCTTTGCAATGTTTGTGGAAGTGACCTTTAAAGTAGAATTTTCTTGAATACTGTAAGTAATAAAGCTTTCAATCGCTCCCCAATTTTCTTTTTCTAAATCAGTAGTAGCTGTAACAGTTGCGCCGTTTTTCATTATAAAATTGCCACTATTACCTGATATAGCAACGCCTTTTTGGGCTGTCGCTGTTACTTCTACTCCATCAAAAATAAGATCTTTATATACTTTCATTATAGTTGATGAAGGATAAGCAGTAGTATCAGTGAGGGATAAATTAAGGCTACCTGTGCCTGTTAAAATCACTGAACCTGTTTCACTATCACACTGAAACGGAGTTCTTATATGGGTAAAATTATTTTCGCCTATTAATACAATGGTAATATCTGATAAGGTGTCTTCTATTTCAATATCTGAACTGTTCACATTATTTAATGTAAGGGTATTTGAAGCTATATCAAAGCTTGCTGTGCCACCATCTGAAAAAGTTATTGAAGGGCTTTCATGAGTCATTCTCCAGCCGCTTATACGAAGCTTTGTAGAAAGCTGTTTTCCTATGTAGGTGTAATCACCTCCATATGAATTAGTTCCCTCGTATATTATCGCATCGGCTGTGTCTACATATTCATTAATAGTTTTCCCAGTTGGCAAATTCATTCCATAAATATTGTATTCAGAAGTATCAGTACCAAGAGTTATGCTTAAATCTCCGCTTTCACTAAGCTCAAGGGCATTATTCGTTGTTGATTGCATCCAATTTGAACCAATTGCAATCAAATTAGTTATTCCGCCGTCGATATCTAAGACTACAGCCTTTGTTCCATCAGTCTTTGCTACCATCGAAATCCCTCTTGAAGTGAAGTTACCATTTGTTTTTACAGTCGTGACATTATTATTAGCGGTGCCTATTATTTCAGTTTTCCAGCCTTCAATATGGGCAGTGCCGCCCGCTTCAACATTTAGTAAGACAGCATCATTTTCTGCAGTTATAAAATTTATTTCAGGGCCTGAAAAAGAAGTATCTGTATGCAGGCTATCGCCATTTCCTATATTGAATAAGGTCTTTACTCCGCCAGCCCCTGTTAGAAATAGCTGTGAGAAAGTTGCACCTGAGCCAATATCAAGACGCTTTGCTCCGTTTACATTTATAGTAGAAGTTGCAGTGTCTGTTATTCCATATGAATTAACTTCTACATGGGTGTAAGTAGGATGCTCTAAAGCCTGTTTTAACTGCTCAAAGTTATACACTAATCTTGGGCTTTCTTCTGTACCGCTACCGGTTGCCTGTGGCGCTGTAACTGTTACAGTTACTTCCTTACTTGCATAAGTAGTAGACACTCTTAGTGTAGTAGTGCCGGCTTTTCTTCCTTCTATTGTTGTAGTTCCTGACTTAACGCTGGCAATATCTGAATTTGATGCACTAATCGATACAGAGTCAGAAGAAGAATTTGGCAGTAATTCATAGGCAAAATCAAAGGTTTCGCCTACTTCTAAGGTGATATTTTCCAATTCGTTATTTGAAGTATCTAAAATTTTGATATCATAGGCAGGTATTCCGCCCGGGAATATTATATTCACATATTTATTAGCTGAATAATTTTGGTGAACATTGCTAATATGCCTATCCCACTGGGAAACCCCTGCATAAATTAAAGCCTGCTCATAGTTTGAATCATTTGTATCAATAGGCTTTTTGTTATCGGCTATTACAGTAGCGCCATTAGTTGTAACAGCAGTAAAACTACCGCCAAAAGGCATATGAAATTCGCCTATGTATTTAAGCGCCTCAGAGCCTGTTCCTGTTGTGTGTAGTACAGTGTCTTTGGTATTTAGCGTAATATTGCCACCTACATAAAGACCGTAGCTGTTAGCTGTATCACTTGCGTTATGGGCTTGCACTCCGGAAGTGTCTTCTAACAATAAATTCCCTGTTAAGAAAATAGCCGCTTTTTCGCTTAGTCCATCGTTATCTTCCGTTCTAACTAATACATATACATCGTTTAAAAGCGTTAGGTTATTTGCCTGTAGCCCATTGCCACTATCTGCATATATTGTAAAACGAGCATCATCTTTTACAATTATATCTCCGGCTTTTATTCCAGCACCAGCTTGAATCCATAATACTCCATCACCTGCAAAGGTAAGGAGAGAATCATCAGGGGCGATTATCCCTATGCCACTGAAAAATTGATTAC
The DNA here is from genome assembly GCA_964369915.1 of uncultured Oscillospiraceae bacterium. Lineage (GTDB taxonomy): Bacteria > Bacillota > Clostridia > Oscillospirales > Ruminococcaceae > RGIG3102. The sequence goes on from CAYJGG010000093.1 coordinate 3,322, forward strand.
TCCCTACTAATACAATAGTCACAGGGAATTTATTTTGAATATTAATCCCTCCTAATCTTGCATCAGTTAAAGTTAGGGTATTCGAGCTTATATCATATTTTACACTTCCTGGGATAAGATTATCTACATCGCCTGCATTTGCAGAAGTTATAGCAATTTCATCGCCATATGAATTAAATATAGATATACCTATTTCTTGCTCTTGGGTGATTTCTAATTTTCCATAAGGAGCATTATACCAAAAGCCTGAATAAGGGTCTGAAGCTATTTCTGCTGAGCTTTCATTATCGCCTGCTTTAGCTACTGCTCCCTCGCCCATAACATTAGGAATACCGTAAAGTCCTTTTGCGCCAGATTTTTGAGTTATTCCCTCGAGTGTTCCTTTTGCCATAGAGTAAGAAGTCCATACAATGGCAGTGTTTTTTATTGATTCAGCTTTAATAGTACCGCCATTTTGAGTGATAACTCCGCCTTCGCCATTATAATTTACAACATATATCCCAGCTCCTTGATTGGCAGAAGCATCGCCTGATATATTTCCTCCTTTGCCGTGAACAAATGCATTATCAAGCACTGTTAAATTAGCTATTGTAATACCTGTTGGGGCATTAGTTCCCATAGTGATATCTGAATCGCCGGCAGTTGCTATAACTTGTGCATTATTCATAACAGTTAGTGTAGGGTGCCCAAAATTGTATGACATATGAATACCGCCACCATTAGCTGTGCCACCATTACTATCACCGCCATTAGCGATTAATTTAGCATTATCTTTTACTGTTATATCTAACTCCTCTGTATAAACGCCATTATATCCATATCCACCATTCGCTGTGATAGAAAGGTTGCCTGAAATAGTGATACCATCTCCAGCATCTCTAACTTCGCCTAACATTACAGCATTAGTATTATCATTAGCAGAATTTACAATTAAAACTGCACTGCCATCACTCGTTAAATTAACTTGTGAGCCATCATATAAATCTAAGCCTGCTCCTGCACCATTTGTAGGAGTAGTATAATTTATAGTTGAAGTTCCTATGAATTTAATAGTTAAATTTTTAGCGTTACTTGTTTGAATCCTATTTAAAGTAGCATTATTAACAGTTAGTGTGCCCGTTGCCGGATCATAAGAAACGCCAGTGGCTATATTATCCTGATTAGATGCTACAAGGTCTATCCCATTAACACTCACTTTGCCATAATGGTCATACGGAGTAAGGCTAAAAGGAGCCATCGCCATCATAGGGTTAATTTCTGCATTTATAACATTAACAGTGATAGTCGGCATTTTTACATCATCTGCTAAAATATATGTATCATCTACTAATTTTGCTGTGTAGATAAATTCAGCTTCATTTTCAGTTGAAAA
>CAYJGG010000094.1:0-4112 GCA_964369915.1 uncultured Oscillospiraceae bacterium
CCATATCTTGTGCAGCAAATCATTGTTTTATTTTCATCAACAGTTCTCGCTTTTGCAACGATAACTTTTTCCATCATTGCCTTAGAAATTCCCATTGCATTTATAGGATAAGCTGCCTTATCAGTTGAAAGACAAACAACTTTTTTTACTCCATGGTTTATAGCACTAGTTAAAACATTTTCCGTTCCTAAAACATTTGTTTTAACAGCTTCCATAGGAAAAAATTCACAAGATGGAACTTGCTTTAATGCAGCGGCATGGAATATATAATCAACGCCGTTCATAGCATTATCAACGCTATTTATATCCCTAACATCACCTATATAAAATTTAACTTTTGCTGAATCTTTTGGATATTTAACTTGTAAATCATGACGCATATCGTCTTGCTTTTTTTCATCTCTTGAAAAAATTCTAATCTCTCCAATATCACTAGTTAAAAAATGCTTTAATACAGTTTGTCCAAAACTACCTGTACCACCTGTTATTAATAAAGTTTTATTTGTAAACATGTTATCCTCCAAAGTGATTTTACATCACTGTTACTTCGATATAATCTATAATATTTTAGCACATTTTACACTAAAAAACAAATGAAATTTATATAAAAACTCTATTAATAATAACTTTATATTAAAAATATAATAATAATAAAGTTATTATATATAATTATCTATATAAAATAAGCTAAAATATTATTATATAATTAAAAAAACAGATGTGATGGCACATCTGTTTTAATTGGTTTTATTATTAAATTCATTTAATAAACTTAAAGTATAGATTTTATTTGCAAAAGCGATAGAGGCATTTCGTATTAATTGCCTTTCTTTTGTAAAAGAAACTGTTGTGTCTTCAGGAAGAATTTCATTTGTAAAAGTTGATTTTATAATATTTTCAAGCTCTCTGCAAAAATAATTATAACTTCTTTCAACATCAATAGGGCTATTAGGAGAAGCTACTATTCTTGAGTGAACTTCAATTAATCCTTTGATTTCATCCATAGAAAAAATTTGCTTATATATACATACCATAAATATACTTGCTATATGCTCTTTTGAATATTTCTTTTTATTTGTAACAGGAACAATTCCTTTTTTAACATAATTATTAACCATAGATGCAGTTAAAATAGGTTCATTCCCTAAAAGACGTAAATCTTCAAGGCTAGATTCAATAAGAACAATAACTTGGTCTAAATATAAATCAAGTGTTGGAAGTTCATCATATCTTGGAAGTTTGAAATTCAATATTTTATTATTCATTATTCATCTCCTTTTATAGTTTTAACTTTTCAATATGTGAATAATTATAATTTTTTTTTAATTAATTGTCAATAGCACTTGACATAGTATAAGTTATAATATAATATAGTATAGTAAACCACATAAGGTGGTCTTTTGAAATTAAAAGCTAAAGTTTTAATAATTAAAATTTAGTTTTATATTTTTTAATTTTTGTAATTTTACAAAAAGATTAGAAAGGAATAAATACTACGATGAAATGGAATATAGTAATTGATTCAAGTTGCGATTTAAGAAAAGAAGATGCAAAAGGTGATATAGGCTTTAGCGTAGTGCCTTTATCAATTATAGTTGGGGATAAAGAATTTGTTGATGATGAAAATTTATCAATCGATGAATTATTAGCAGCGATGGAAGCTGAAAAGAAAGCCTCTTCATCTGCTTGTCCATCTCCTGAGAGCTTTTTAGAAGAATTTAAAAAAGCAGAAAATAGTATTTGTATCACAATGACTAGCGCTTTAAGTGGAACTAATAACTCAGCTAGAATTGCAAAAGAAATGCTAGCGGAAATTTCTCCTGAAAAAAATGTATGTGTAATTGATTCATGCTCAACTGCTGGAGAAATGGTTTTAATGAAAAGAAAAGCAGAAGCTTTAATTGAAGCTGGTAAAGAATTTTCTGAAATAGCCCAAACAGTTGAAAAATATAAAGAAGAAACTAAATTAGTTTTCGCTTTAGGTGGATATGATAATTTAATAAAAACAGGTAGAATGAGTAAAATAGCTGGTATTTTAGCTACTAGTCTTGGAATTCGTGCTGTTGCAGTGGCAACTGATGGCGGAGAAATCGAAGTTGTTAAAAAACCAAGAGGCGAAAATAATGCTATTAATGCAATGGCTGATATTATGGCAGAAAATAAAAATATGGAAAATATGCCAATAGTTATTTCACACTGTAAAAATTATGAGGCTGCTTTAATGGCAAAAGAAGTTTTTAAAGAAAAATTAAAAACTGAAGATGTTACTATTGTTGATTGTAAAGGACTTACAACTTTTTATACAATGGAAAAAGGCCTTATTATAGGATATTAAAAAATAAAAACAGGAGATTTTAAATCTCCTGTTTTATTTTATGCTATCTTGATTTTAATATTCCTAAAATAACAGCTAAACATAAAAATATAAATAACTTAATCATTTTTTAGTAGCCTCGTATTATTTATTACATTAAAGGCTCTATAAGTTTTAAAACTGCTGCTACTAACTTTGAATATAAAGTGTCGCTTTTTAAATCTTCTACGCTCATTAATTTTGATTCATCTTGAATAGTGTGTAAAATATCTTCTTCAATTTTTAAGATTTCTTTAGAATCGTGGATATAAGCCCCACATTCATAGTTGTGATATTGGCTGCGATAATCTAAATTTATAGTGCCAACAATTGCTCTTTGTGAATCGGAAATAATAATTTTTGCATGAATTAGTCCAGGATTAAATTCATATATCTTAACTTTAGAAAGTAGAAGTTTTTCATATCTTGAATGAGCAAGATAAATATAAAATGCAGCATCACCAACGCTAGGAAGAACAATTCTAACATCAACACCACGTTTTGCAGCGAATATTAAAGCATTTTCCATTTCATAATCTATAACTAGATATGGGCTAGTGATGTAAACATATTTTTTAGCATTGTTTATAATATCAAGATATAAATATTTGCCAACAGGCTCATCGTCGAGTGGGCTATCTGCAAAAGGAATAACATAGCCTAAAGTATCTTGATTTTCGGCTTTATTTAAATATTTTTTATATAAAGAATAATCATCGCTCTCTTCCCACATCTGTAAAAACATATTTGTAAAGCCATCAACAGCAGGCCCTTTTATAGAAATAGCAGTTTCTTTTCTTTGTCCGTGGCCTTCCATTTTATTTATATATTCATCACCGATATTAATTCCACCAGTTATAGCGGTTTTACCATCGACAACAAGGATTTTTCGGTGATCTCTATTATTTAATCTATTAGTTAAAAAAGGTTTTATAGGAGCAAAAACTTTAACTTTAAATCCAAAAGATTCTAAAGTTTTTGGATAATCACTTGGTAAAAGATATAAAATGCAGGTGCCATCATACATAACTCTTACTTCAACGCCTTCTTTTGCCTTCTCTTTTAAAACTTTTAAAATTTCATCCCACATATATCCAGGACGAATTATAAAATATTCAAGGAAAATAAATTCTTTAGCTTCTTTTAATAGCCGTAGCATTTCTTGTAATTTTATTTCGCCTTGAGAAAGATATTTAACAGATGTATTTTCACAAATTGGACAGCCACTATATTCATATAAAAAATTTGAAAGGTTATATAAATCGGTATCATTTTCTTTTAAATGAGATAAAAGACTTTCATTAGGCTTTAAAAATTTATTAGAATTATCTGTAATTTCTTTTAAATGTTTGATAACTTTTTTTCTCTTTTTATTTCTATTTACATACATATAAAGTGTGGAGGCAAAAAGAGGAACAATAATAAAAAAGCCAAGCCACATCATTTTTTCGTTTGGGTGCATATTTCCATTAAATATAATTATTGCTAAAATAGCAGCGGCAATCGAAATTAATAATGTAAGGGAAGGGAATACTTCATTTAAGCGATACACTATTGAATATAAAAATATAGCTTGTAAAATCATCATTAAAGCTATAAAAATAGCCTGACCGTATACTATATTAACTTGAGTTTTTCTTAAAAAAGATATTTTAATCTTTTTACTATACTCTTCAAACATTTAATGCCCCCTTAAATAAACTTTAGTTAATTTATATTATCTTTGGATAATATAAATTTTAGTTTTTCTTTTGGGCAA
>CAYJGG010000095.1:0-4082 GCA_964369915.1 uncultured Oscillospiraceae bacterium
TTTATAAAGCAACACCAGTTTCATAGCTTTTATTTCCAATGTCTTCTAAAAAATCATCTAAACTATACTTGCCTTTAAAATATTCAAGTCCTATGCTAATACTCTCACTTGAAAGAGCATCTGCTCTTTTTAATAAAGTGTCCAAACTGTCAACACTATACATATTAGCCCCTTTATTAAACCAAATTGGAATATTATCGACTTGCATTTTACTAGGCTGCATTCTTGAAGTTATTTTTCCTGTTTTAAATCTTAAAACTTTTTCGGCAATAGGTGCTACAAACCATTTAAATCCACCAGGGGAATTAAAGAAGTTTTTAACGAATATAAAATCATTAAATGATTGGAAATAGTCTTCTTTTGGATAATCAAAATCAGGATAAACAAAATCAACAGCACCTTTTAAAAGCGTTATAATTTGCTCTAAATCTACTTTTGATAAAGTAGGTGCAAATTTTAAAGGGCTTGGAGATTTTTCGCCATAAATATCTCTTGCAATTTTAGTGTCTAGCGCTGTTTCAAAAAAAGTGTGTCCATTTGAAATATAATATTCCTGCCCATATGTAGTTGTTACAAATTCAACATAAGGATGGATAAAACTATCTAAACTATAATGGCATAAAAATCCTAAAGCATAGTCTTTTTGAGTGTTAGTTTTAGCCATACGAAACAATGTTTGTAAAAATAGGCCGGTTTTTTCATTATGCATAACACCTGCAAGTTTATTAAAATCATATGCAGGAGTTCCGCTACTTAAAACTTTATAAGCAAAAAGTGGATCAGGTCCATTTGCACCCCAAATAAGAGCATCTAAATTTCGAGGGGTATAGTTTATTAATTTAATTGCTTCAAGTGCATTATGGCTATGTAGATAGCTGTCAGGCATAATTAAAACCTCCTTTATTTATTAGCTTTTGATTTTGGCATAACAAAGAAGAATATAAATCCTCCAATAATAAATATTGATAATACAGATAAAACTCCCCAAGGTGCAGCCTCGGCGCTTATAGCATCCATAACTTCAGGAGCGATTTGCATAGATGAATCAAGACCTTGATTTTTCATTATTGTTGTTTGGGCAAAGCCACTAGCAAGGCCAAATATAGTAGGCCCTAGAATAGCTGAGAATTTGCCGAATATATCATAGAAGCCATAAAATTCACCACTTCTTGATTTATCAGTGATTAATTTGCCAAACATACTTCTACTTAAGGCTTGAATGCCACCTTGAGATGAGCCAACTAAGATTGCTAAAATCCAGAAATCTATTGCACTTCTTATAAAAAATCCGTAGATACAAATAATGATATAAACAACGATACCAACGCCAATCATAGTTTGTGTGCCAAATTTTTCACTTAGTTTAGAATAGATAATTGCAAAAGGCAGACCTAGTAATTGAGTGAGTAATAAAGCTAGGAGCATTTGAGTTGAATCTATTCCAAGAGTTGAGCCATAGATTGTAGACATATGTATAATAGTGTTTACGCCGTCTATATAGAAAAAATATGCAATTAAAAAATAAAACATTTTTTTGTTTGCAAAAATTTCTTTCATCGTAACTTTTAATTTTGCAAAAATATTATTTATTGCATTTTTAAATCCGGGATATTCGCTAACTGCATGAACTTGATGAACATTTTTTAAGATTGGAAGAGAGAAACCACCCCACCAAAAACCAGTTAGTAAAAATGCGATAATTAAAGTTGTGTTCATTGGAATGCCAACTAAATTTAATACTAAGAATATAACTAATGGAATAGTGCTTCCGCCAAAATAACCAAGGCCAAAGCCCATTGTTGAAACTTTATCCATTCTGTCCTCAGTAGTTACATCAGGTAAAAAGCTGTCGTAGAATATGTTTGCTCCTGAAAATCCAACGCTACATATTATATATAATCCTAGAATTACTAAAGCGGTAGTACTACTAGATTCAGGCGTTGAAACGTCCATAGTTGGAGTTATAGCAAGTAAAAAACAAGGGATAACGCCGATTACAATAAATACTTTAAATAATTTTTTTCTAACACCTTTAAAATCGCCAAGGCGTCCTAGAATAGGAGATAAAAGTGCGATAATTAACATGGAAATACTTGTGCCATAGCCCCAATTTGAAATAGCGTCAATACTATTTTGGCTAACTGCTTCGTAGAATATAGGAAGAATTGTAACGATGATAACGCTTTGAGCACTGTTTGCCCAGTCGTACATCATCCAGCTTTTCTCCTCTTTGGTAAAGCCTTTTAAAAAATTCATAAGTAAACTCCTTTTAATGTATATATAAATATACTAATACAATTTTATTTTATCTTATTAAATAAGATAAGTCAAACTAAAACTACGATTAGCTTTTCATGATTTAAAAATAATATTTTTTATCTTAAAGAGAAATCTATGAATTTTTATTATTAAATTAAGGTTAGCTTTTTATTTTTTAAAGAGTAAACTTTATTAGCATAAGAAAGAAGAGAGTTGTCGTGAGTTATCATAACAACACTACACCCACTATCACGAAGCTCTAATATGCTATTTAAAACAATTAATGAGCTTTCTTTATCTAAATTTCCAGTAGGTTCATCGCAAAATAAAATTTTAGGATTAGTGGCAAGAGCTCTTGCTATGGCAACTCTTTGTTGCTGTCCGCCTGAAAGCTGATGAGGGTAATTATTTAATTTATCAAGTAGTCCCATTTTATCTAAATAGAATTTTGCTATGTCTAATTTTTGTTTTTTTGTTTTTTTATATTTTAAAGGAAGTAAAACATTTTCAAGTGCAGTTAAAGAAGAAATTAAATTATAAGACTGAAATATAAAAGATATGTCATTCCTTCTTATATTATATATATCTTTCATTTTACAGGAGCTAATTTTTTTATTATTTAAATATAATTCCCCATCATCAAAACTATCTAAATTACTTAAAATATTAAGTAGTGTACTTTTTCCACAGCCAGACGCTCCTATAATAATTGAAAACTCGCTAGCATTTGCAGAAAAATTTAAATTTTCAAACACGGTTAATGTGCCATCGTTTGTGGTGTATGTTTTTTTTAGATTATAAGCCTTTATCATAAGTGTAAACCTCTATTATTTTTTTAATTACTATTAATATTCTCAAAAATATAAGAGATAAACAAGAAGTTTTAAAGAAAAGTTAGTCTTGCTAAACTTTCTGTTGACTTATATAGACTATGGTGATATACTATTAAAAGATTTGCGAATGATTTGCAAATTGATTAAATTTTAATTTTAAGGGAAAGTTGATTATGAGTAGATATAATACAGAGCAAAGAAAAAAACTTATAACTTATTTTGAGAATAGTAATCATAAAACTATTTCTGCACAGGAATTATTTTTAGAACTTTCTAGCAGTGGAATTAGTATGAGTGCTATTTATAGAAACTTAGCCGAACTTGAAAGTCAAGGAGTTATTTGCAAGGTTTTAGAAAAAAATAGAAAAGATGCATTATATCAATATATTAATCCAAAAAGCTGTGTTGGAATTATTCATTTAAAATGCAGTGATTGTGAGGAAACAATACATCTTGATAAAAATATCTCGCAGATGCTTTTTAATATTTCTATGGATAATCACTTATTTAAAATCAATGAAAGCGGAGCATTTTTATATGGCGAATGTTTAAAATGCCAAACAGTAAAATCAATATTATAAAGAAAAAAAGGAAAAAATCATGAATAAAAAACAATTTTTAGCACTAGGAATTTCAGCGTCAATGCTACTAACTGCTTGCTCAAACACGCCAGCACAAACAGAAACTGAAAGCGAAGGAAAATTAAGTATAGTTGCAACATCCTTTCACGAATACGATTGGGTTATGGAAATAGTGGGCGAAAACGAAGAAAATTTTGATATTACTTGGCTTATGGATACAGGCGTAGACTTACACAGCTACGAGCCGAGCGTAGAAGATGTTATAACAATTTCAGATGCAGACTTATTTATATATAACGGCGGTCCTTCACAAAGCTGGGTGCCTGAAGTTATTGAAGCTGCAACAAATGAAAATCAAGTTGTAATAAATGTTATCGACTTTTTAGGTGATGCTGTAAAAGTAGAAGTG
>CAYJGG010000096.1:0-4051 GCA_964369915.1 uncultured Oscillospiraceae bacterium
ACGTTGAAAAAGCTCGCCTTGATAAAGTTTATGGTAATGAAAAATTAATCCCAGTGGTAACTGCACTTGGTTGCGGGCTTGGCGATGAAATTGATATTGATAAAATAAGATACCATAAAGTTGTTATAATGGCCGATGCCGACGTTGATGGAAGCCATATTAGAACACTTCTTCTAACATTTTTATTTAGATTTATGCGCCCAGTTATAGAGCAAGGATATGTTTATATAGCTATGCCTCCATTATATAAAGTTACAAAAGGCAAAGAAATTAGATATGCTTATGATGAAGAGCAAAAAGATCAAATAGTTGCTGAAATGGGTGGCACTGGATATAAATTAGGAAGATTTAAAGGGCTTGGTGAAATGAATCCTGATCAATTATGGGAAACAACTCTAAATCCAGAAAATAGATTTATGAAAAGAATTAATTTAGAAGATGCTCAAAAAGCTGATGAAGTTTTCACTATTTTAATGGGAGATAAAGTTGCTCCAAGAAAAGAATTTATTGAAAAAAATGCAAAATATGCAAAAGACTTAGATATATAAAAGCTATGTTTTATATATAAAGATTTTAAATTATTCGCCTAAAAAATAAATGGCAAAATTTAGATAAATCTAAATATAGTTTTAATATTATATAGTTTTTAAAATAATTTTATAAAAATGCATTTTTAAAGGAGAATTATATTTTATGGATTTTCCAATAGAAATAAATGTTGAAATAGAGCAAACTGATTTTATACAAGTTGAAATATTAGAGCTTACTGAAAATTATATTTTAGAACAAAAAAGCTCTATAAAAACTTTTTTAATACAAGTTTTGGTTTTATCAGCATTTATAGTTATATTTTTAAGTTTTGAAAATATCGTAAATGAGGCAATTTATTTTCCAATAGCTTTTATAATATTTTGTTTAATTAATTTTTTATATAAATATTTTATAGGAAATAAACAGGATTATAATGATAATATTGAGCATTTAATTAAAAGCGATGCTATGGGAAATATATTTTTTAAAGATGAAAGAGGAATGGTTTTATTTAATAAAGATGAAATCCAGTTTTTAACTAATATTAATAGAAGATATTTTTCCTATGATAAATTAAAACATATAAAACAAACTAAAAGATTATTTGTTTTTGTTTTAAAAGTTTTAAAAGATGATTCTATTAGAGGATTTCATTATATGATTATTCCTAAAAGATGCCTTGATGAAGAAAACTTAAAAAAAGTTTGTGAATTAGTAGATAATATCAAAAATGAATATAAATTATCCGATTGGGTTGATTGTAAAATTTTTGATTAGTAGGGGGATTAAATGTCGATAGATAATACAAAATACATTGATGTTGATATAGAAAAAGAAATGGAAAAAAGCTTTCTTGCTTATTCTATGTCAGTTATTGTATCAAGAGCTTTGCCAGATGTAAGAGATGGTTTAAAGCCAGTTCATAGAAGAATTCTATACACTATGTTTGAAAAAGGGCTGGATTCTTCACATGCATATAAGAAATCAGCCGACACTGTTGGATCTGTTTTAGGATCTTATCATCCACACGGTGATAGCTCTGTTTATGATGCATTAGTTCGTATGGCTCAAGATTTCTCTTTAAGATATCCTTTAATCGATGGACAAGGCAACTTTGGTTCTGTCGATGGTGATCCAGCTGCAGCTTACCGTTATACAGAAGCTAGAATGGAAAAAATCACAGGTGAAATGCTAAAAGATATCGAAAAAGAAACAGTTGATTTTGTTCCAAACTATGATGACTCAGAAACAGAACCTTCTGTTCTGCCATCAAGAATTCCAACTTTATTATTAAACGGATCAACTGGTATTGCTGTTGGTATGGCAACGAATATTCCTCCTCATAATTTAAGTGAGGTTATAAATGGCGTTATTGCGCTTATTGATAATCCAGAAATTGAGTTCCACGAACTTATGGAGCATATCCCAGGACCAGACTTTCCAACGGCTGGTATTATCATGGGTAGAAGTGGTATTCGTTCAGCTTATGCAACAGGTAGAGGTAAAATAACTCTAAGAGGCAGAGCTGTTATTGAAGAAAGAGATAATGGTAGATACCAAATTATAATAACCGAGCTTCCTTATATGGTTAATAAAGCGAATATGATTGAAAAAATCGCTGATTTAGTTAAAGATAAGAGAATTGAGGGTATTTCTGATTTAAGAGATGAATCTGATAGAGAAGGTATGAGAGTTGTTATCGAATTAAAAAGAGAAGCAAACCCTCAAATAGTTTTAAATTATCTATATTCTCTAACTCAACTTCAAGACACAGTTGGCGTTATTATGCTAGCTTTGGATAAAGGAATTCCAAAAGTTATGGATTTAAAAACCATGCTAGAAAAATTCGTTGAGTTCCAATGCGAAATACTAGAAAGACGTGCTCGTTTTGATTTAAAAAAGGCAAAAGAAAGAGAGCATCTACTTCAAGGATTAAAAATTGCATCAGATAATATTGATGAAGTTATTAGCATTATTAGAACATCTTATGATAATGCAAAACAAAGATTAATGGATAGATTTTCTTTAAGCGAAGTTCAAGCAAATGCTATTTTAAATATGCAACTTCGCCGTTTGCAAGGGCTTGAAAGAGAAAAAATCGAACAAGAAATTGCAGATTTATTAGCTAAAATCGAATACTATTTAGAATTTTTAGAAAACAAACAAATGGTATTGGATAAAGTTAAAGAAGATTTATTAGAAATAAAAGCAAAATACAATGACGAAAGAAGAACTGAAATCCAACACGTTTCAGGCGAAGTTGATATTGAAGATTTAATTCCAAATGAGGAATGTGTTTTCACTTATACAAACTTTGGCTATGTTAAACGTCAGCAAAAATCAGTTTATCAAGCTCAAAAAAGAGGCGGTCGTGGCGTTAGCGGTATGACTCGTAGAGATGAGGATTTTGTTCAAGAATTATTTATGGCAAATTCCCACGATTATATACTATTTGCAACTGATAAAGGAAGAGTGTATAGATTAAAAGGCTATGAAATTCCAGAAGGCTCAAGAACAGCTAGAGGAATTAATATAGTGAATTTATTACAACTTCAACCTGATGAAAAAATAACAACTATGATTAATATGCCAAAAGAAGGCCTAGAAGGCAATCTTGTTATGGTAACTAAAAAAGGTGTTATTAAGCGTACTCCTGTTGAAAGTTATTCAAATGTTAGAAAATCTGGGCTAATAGCTATAACGCTTGATGAAGGTGATACACTTGCTTGGACAAGAATTACAACTGGCGAAAATGAATTAATTATCGCAACTAGAAATGGTGTTGCTATTAAATTCTCAGAAAAAGATGTTCGTTTAGTTGGTAGAAGTGCAAGAGGAGTTAGAGCGATTAATCTTTCTAGTGGCGATGAAGTTGTTGGTATGGGTAGAGTTCACGAAGGCTCACAATTATTAACTATAACTGAAGACGGCAAAGGAAGAAGAACTGATTTATCAGAATATCGTTTGCAATCTCGTGGTGGTAAAGGCGTTAGAAACTACGATATTAAAAAAGGTGGTTTAGTAGCTGGCGTTAGAATTGTTAATGAAGAAAACGATGTTATATTAATTTCACTTTCTGGAATTATTATTCGTATGCACGCAGGCGATATAGCACAGCAAGGTAGATACGCTTCTGGTGTTAGAGTTATGCGACTTGGACAAGAAGATAAAACTGTAACTTTTGCTGTTACTATGAAAGAAGAAATCGAAGATGAAGCTATTGAAAATGAAGAAATATTAGAAAATAGTGAAAATGAAAAAGTAGAAGTCGTAGTGGAATCAGAAAGCGAAACACAAGAATAATATAAAATTAAAAGAAGAAAGAATATGTTTTTACACATTCTTTTCTTCTTTTTTAATTGCATAAAATTTAGATATATGGTATTATTATAATATAAGTAATCTTTACATTATTGTAGTTTTCTGTGTTTACTTTATTAAGTAAACTGCGTGCAATACATCATGCACGCAAGGAAAACTTCGATTTATATTATCAAAAGATAATATAAATAATCTTCAC
>CAYJGG010000097.1:0-4032 GCA_964369915.1 uncultured Oscillospiraceae bacterium
TTAGATATTATTTTGCCAGTTGGTATTTCGTTTTACACATTCCAAACAATGAGCTACACAATTGATGTTTATAAAGGTAATTTAAAACCTGAAAAACATTTAGGGATTTTTGCATTATATGTTTCATTCTTTCCACAACTTGTTGCAGGTCCAATAGAAAGGGCGACATCACTTTTACCGCAATTTAAAGAAGAGAAAAAATTTTCATATGATAATGCAGCTTATGGAATAAAATTAATGTCGTGGGGTTTTTTCAAAAAACTAATCATTGCAGATACAGTTTCTCAGTATGTCAATTTGATTTATAATGATGTAACAGCTTATGAAGGTGGAGTATTTATTTTAGCAACAATTCTTTTTGCATTTCAAATCTATTGCGATTTTTCAGGGTATTCTGATATTGCAATAGGGTGCGCGAAAATGCTAGGATTTGATTTAATTAAAAACTTTGATTCGCCTTATTTAGCTACGAATATTCAAGAATTTTGGAGACGCTGGCATATATCTTTATCAAATTGGTTTAGGGATTATGTTTATATTCCATTAGGAGGAAGTAAAAAGTATTTACTTAACACAGTAATAGTTTTTTTCCTTAGCGGACTATGGCATGGAGCAAACTACACTTTTATTTTATGGGGACTATTAAATGGTTTATTTATAATTGCTTATAGATACTTAAAAAAGATTATAAAGCTTAAAAAAGATAATATTGTGTTTTCTTTTTTTGGACTAACAATAACTTTTATACTGGTTAATTTTACATGGATACTTTTTAGAGCTAATAGCATGGGTGATTTACAATATATTTTACTTAATTTATTTAATGGACTAGATATATTTAACTTTAACTCTGTAACTAATTATTTATATGTAGCTTATAAAACTATGGGATTTGATTTATATATACTAATAATCAATATAATATTTCCAATAATACTACTACTGACTTTTGATTATTATAATTACAAGGATAACGTTGTTAATAAAATTAGTGAATTTAAACCTATGATTAGGTGGCTAATTTACATCAGTTTTGTAACTTATATTTTATTTATGTTTCCAAAAAGTGTTCCAGCAGAATTTATTTATTTTCAGTTTTAGGAGAAGATATGAAAAGATTTTTATTAAAAGTTGTCTTGTTAATATGTATTGTTTTATCTTTAGTTAAAATTGTGGATATTTATTATAAAACTACAAATGAATATATTAATTTACTTACAGAAAGAGAAATTGTTAAGTTTGATATAAATAATTCGGCTAACGAAATTAAAGAAGAAATAAAATTTATTCCACTTCAAAAAGATTTGCAAATTATAAATTTAGGTAGCTCTCATGGAAGAGCAAGTTTTAATTATATAGATTTTGAAGAATATAACACATTTAATTTTGGGCTATCATTACAAAGCCCGAAATATGACTATTTAATATTAGATTACTATAAAGATTATTTAAATGAGGATGCAATAGTTTTTATACCTATATCTTATTATACATTATATTACAATGAATTTGACGATTTTGACACTTTTGAAAGTTTAAATGTTAGATATTATGATATATTAGGAATAAATCATATTCAAAATATTGATATTGCATATTATATCACTAATAAAATTTCACCGCTTCTACTTTTGGAAAATAAGGAAATATATGAAGCATTATTTAATCAGCAAGAAGAAATTAATATATTTAATGAGAAATGGTATACAAGGTTTAATGATTTTGATATAGAAACACAGACTGATATTATAAATGCAACTGCTGAATATCATTATATACTAATAGGAAATCAAACATTAAATACGGATACAGTGTTAGTATATAAAGAGATTATTGATTTATGCAAGAGTGAAGGGTTTTATCCAGTTTTAGTAACAACACCTTATTTAAAAGAATATAATGATGAATTTAATGAAGAATTTTATAACAAATTTTATCAAGATATAAATAAAATAGTGGATGAAAATAATGTATTGTATTTAGACTATTCTCATAACACAGAGTTTGCAAATAATAAAGAATACTTTGCAGACACTGATCATTTGAATGAATTGGGCTCAGAAATATTTACAAATACAATTTTGCAAGAAGTTTTTGCGAAAATTAATAAGTAATAAATTATAATTAGCATTAGTGAATTTAATAGCAATTATTTTATATTGCGTTTTTTAAAATTATATATTTATTCCGCTTTTAAAAACTTGTTTTACAAGAAAAATGAGTATAGCAACTAAAAGATAAGATTGAAGCATCCCTTTAAATAATCTAAATTAAAGGGATGCTTTTCTGTTCGCCTATTTCACCATAACTTACATAAATTTCATACTCGGCATCGCTTAATTGATTTATGAAGGTTTCTTTTAAAATTAAATTCCCATCAGGAGCGATATAATAATAAATCTAAAATTAACAATATTATACGTCAAATTAACTAAAAAGAATTAATAATATTTGATATATATGTAGAATATGTGATTTTAAGGTTGACAAATTGGTAGAAATAATGCTATTGTTTAACTACAACGATAAAGTTGTGCAAAAGACAAATTGAAAAAATAACTAAAAAAGATAAGTTTTATTCAAAGAAATGTAGATTTTTAAAGAATAAAATTAATTTTATACAATTTTACTTTAACGTTAAAGTAAAATAAAGTTAAAAGAAAAGGAGTTCAGAAATGGTAACAATTAAAGAAATAGGAAAAGTTTGTGGTCTTTCTGCAACTGCTGTAAGTAAGGCCTTAAGAGGGGAAAAAGATATTAGCCCTGCAACTATAGAAAAAGTAAAGTCAGTAGCTAAAGAACTTGGATATGTTAAAAATTCGGCAGCCGTTAGATTAAAAACTAATCGCTCTTATAATTTAGGAGTCTTATTAGAAGATGGAACTCAAAGCGGTATCACTCATGAACTTTTCGCTTCTATTCTAAATAGCTTTATGAAGCATGCAAGAGAAAAAGGTTACACAGTAACATTTTTAAGCGATAGATTTGGTGAACAAACTTTAAGTTATCGTGAATTTGCAAATATGCAAGGATGTGATGCTGTTTTAGTGTTAGTACATAAATTTGATGATGAAGGCGCAGTTGATTTAGTTGAAAGTGATCTGCCAGTTGTGGTTTTAGATTACACTTATGCTAATTGTAGCTCAGTTCTTTCTGATAATGAAAGAGCAATGAGAGAAATGGTGCACTACGCTTATGAGATGGGGCATAGAAAAATAGCATTAATTCATGGTGAAACGACAAAAGTTACGCGAATTCGTGTGGCAAGTTTTTATAAAGCATGTGAAGATTTAGGAATAGAAGTTAGAGATGACTATGTAAAAGAAGGAACTTACCATGATCCTAATTCAGCTGAAAAAATCACTTATGAATTATTAGATTTAAAAGATCCGCCAACATTTATTTTTTATCAAGACGACTTTGCTTTTATCGGAGGAATGAATGCCTTTGAAAATAGAAATCTTGAAATTGGAATAGATATAAGCGTTGCAGGATTTGACGGAATGAATATTTCTCAAGTTATACGTCCACAGCTTATGACGTGGAAACAAAATGCAAAAGAAATTGGAAAAGAAGCAGTTACACTACTACTAGAAGCAGTGGAAAAACCAAAAAGTTATATTCCAAGAGTAGTTGAAGTTAGAGGACAGCTTTTAAAAGGCAAGTCTGTAAAAAATATAAATTAAGATTCTTAAAAAATCTTTTTAATAAATTAAAAATCGGAGGAACTTTAAGCAATGAAAAACAATTCTTTAAAAAAGGCACTAAAATTCATTTTATGCGCAGGTCTTTCCCTTGTAATGTTAGCTGGATGTAGTCCATCTAGCAGCGAAACAACAGAATCAACTACAACTGATGATTCACCAAAAGCATTAACAGTACTTTTTGATCAAACTGATGGTTGGGTAAACAATTTCAGCCCACTAACTTCAGGGGCATATCAATTTGTACAAGGTTTTATGTATGAGCCATTAGTAATTTTTGATGCATACAAAAACAATGAAGAAACAATGTGGCTAGCTGAAGATATTA
>CAYJGG010000098.1:0-3921 GCA_964369915.1 uncultured Oscillospiraceae bacterium
TCAAAAATATAATTCAAAGAATAGAATATCTGTGCCAAGAAATAAACACCCAATAGGGTGTTTATTTTTTTGTAAAAAATTAATTCGAGCCTTCGGTGGGCATTTTCGCTTAAAAAATTAATCAACATATTTTGCTATATCCGCCCTTTTTTATACTTGAACTTTAATTTAGAACATGATATGATTATGATAATTATTTTAATATAAAAGAAATACTGTTCCTTTATCGATTGGAGGTTTTAATTATGGCTATTTTAAGAAAAACTAAATTGGTGGTTTTGTTCGCCTTAGTGCTATTTGCGGTGGTTTTATTGTTATCTCCGAAAGTGGAAGCGACAACACCAGTACCAGATGGTCTTTATAGTGCACACGTTATGGATGATATTGATAGCAATCCCGTTTATATGCAGGTTAGAATTGCTGATAGTGGTAGCACTGTGGTTTTGGGTGCAGGAATGTACAGAGGTAGCAACGGTTCACCCGTTGATACTAATTCACAATTATCCACTTGCCTTAGAACAACATATGAGGAACCGAGTAATGAAGGTGATAAGATGTACAAAGACTATAAAGATGTGTTTGACATAAATGCAATGTATACTCTTTTTAAAACATCAACGATATACGACACATCTGGCAATACTGTAACCCACACTTTCCCCAGCGCCATAACCCAAATCGGGCATGGTGCTTTTACTGAAAATGCTTCAGCTTCATCGTCGGGGACATCACTTACAAGTGTGGTAGTTCCAAGCTCTATTACCGAGATAGGGAGCGATGCGTTTGCAAAAAGTGGTGTAACAACGGTTGATTTAAGCAAAGCGACAAACTTGGCTAATATAAATAGTAGCACATTTAATGGTTGTGGAAATCTTCAATCGATAGACCTCAGTAGCACAAAGATTACCACATTAGAAACCAATAGCTTTATTAGTTGTACTTCCTTAACCTCGGTTAAACTACCAGACACCCTTACCACGATTGGCAATACAGCTTTTATGAATACATCCGAATTAACACAGCTAACGATACCTCCAAACGTTACCGAAATTAATAAGACGGCTTTTGAGGATCATTCAGGTTCCCCAAAAACCAAGATACTTAAATTTACTGGTGATTTTAACAGCAGTTTCCATGATATGGCAGTAGACACCAATACATATGTTAAGCTGCTGTACCCTGCCGGAAACCCGACTTGGGAAAACAGCTCTTTGGTTCAATCACTTGTTGCACAGGGCAAAGCAGCGTCGTATATTGCTACTACATCGCAAACCCCACCTGCTGATGATGTTATCTACTCGTCAGAAAGAACAAGCACAGAAAACGGGGTTTATACTTTTACTTCAAGTGGAGCATATAGCGATTTCACAGGTGTTTGGGTACATGGAAGCGCGATACCATCTTCATATTACACAGCTACTCAAAATGCAGACGGAAGTGTGTCTATAACCTTTACTGATTCTTATGCAAGAACGTTGACTTCAAGCGAAGAATATCTACTGCATTTTGTTTTCAGCGATGGATTTGGGATAGTAAAATTCTTTAAAGATGTGGCAGATGCTTTACCAATCACGCAGGAAACTACAAGCAGTTCAGAGGATAATTCCGAGCCTCTTTCAGAAGAAACCGAAGAACAGCAGACGGTAAATTCTGAAATTGAAGATACATCATCTATTGAAGAAGAGCCTACATCAAGTTCAGAAGTAGCCGATGCTACGCAGGTGCAAGATGGAGAAGAAGAAACAGGAAATTCAATGGGAATAGTAATTCCTGTTTTGATAATTGCTTGCATTGGCGGCTGCGTGTTAATCTTTATGAGAGCTAGAAAAAACAAGTAATAGTTTAGTGTTTACTTTTATTTAGTTTTATAAATAGTAGGATTTCAAAATAGCAAAATCTTTCCAAAAAATAAACACCCAATAGGGTGTTTATTTTTTTATAATTAAGGAGTTTAGTAGTGATTAAACATAAAAATTTAATAAATAATTTAATATATGTAATAACTATAGGGGCATGTTTTTTATATTTAGTTTTTATACATATTGCAGGGGGGAATGTTATATATAATGTTATATATAATATTTGCTTTTTATTTAGTGTTGTGTTATCAGGGTATTATATACTAAAAAGCATAATAAAAGATAAAGACGATGGATTTTATATATTAGCAGGATTACCGATAGGTATTTTTCTAACTATATTAACAGGGATATTTTTTTCTCCATTAATACTTGTTGTTTTTTCTATTTTTATGCTTTTAAAAAACTTTAAAAAAGAAAAACTGAAGTTTTTTGCTAATGATTTTGATAGAAATATTTTACTATTAACTTTTAGTGCATTTTTAGTTATTTATATTTTTGTTGGAGTTTTAAGTTTTGCAAAGCCAAGCGAAGTGGGAAGATTTTTATATCATCAAGATATGCTGTGGAGCGTTGGAAATGCAGCGAGTGTTTTTAATGGATTTCCTTTTGAAGATATGCGACTTGCAAATACTACTTTAAATTATCATTATTTTAATGATGTGTTAGCAGGAATGATAGGAAAAGCAATCGGTGTGAATGCTTATGAATCGCTATGCTTTTACTATTATCCAAATATAATGGCATTTTTAATTTATGCTATATATTATATATCAAAAAAAATAAGTAAAAATAATGTAATTTCAAGTTTTATCCCAGTTGTAGTTTTATTTGTTGCAAGTGCCACATCAGAGATGCAAATAAACTATATTTTAAATATGAATGGGCAAGGAAGTGCAAGTTTGGTGCTTGTTAGCTTTTTATTAATTATAGATTATGTTATTAATAAAAAGATTAATATTAAAAATATAAGTTTAGCATTTATTAGCATAATAGTTTTAACTATGTTTAAAAGTACGGTAGGTGCGCTTGCTATTTGCGCTTTGTTTGCAGGAGCTATCGTTTATAAATTAATGCATAAAGATGATTTTAATAAACTTTTTTATAGTATAGTTAGTTTGATTGGATTTTTAATTTGCAATTATTTTATTTTTTCAAAGGCTATAAATAATTTAGTGTTTATAGGCTTTACAGAAATTTCTAGTATATTTGATTTGTTTTTTAATGCTCCGTTAATTGCATTAGTTTTTATTATTAGTGCTTTTTATTATTTATTTAAAATAAAAGAATTATCTTTTTTAGAATTGGTGTTCTTTGCGGGGGCTGTTGGCGGAACAATAGCTTATACCCTATTTAAACATTATTCATTTTCAGAAATATACTTTTTATTAACAGCAATATTTTTTATGGCGATAATTATTTCAAAAGCTATAAATGAAATTAAATCAAAAAAGATAATAATAATTGGCTTATCTATAATATCTTTAGTTTTTTCTTTGATAACTTTAGATAGAGTTGCTGTTTATGCAGGAAATGGAATACAAGCTACTCTTAATATATTTAATTTAACAAATGATCCTTATGATGAGAGTTACATTAGTAAGTTTGATGAAGAAGCTATGATTTGGCTTAGAGATAACACAGAGCAAGAAACAATTTTTGCAACGAATAGAAATAATAAATATTTATCTAGTGGTGATGGAATTTTTCATTACTATACGGCAGTTAGCCAAAGAAGGGCTTTTATAGAAAGTTATAGATACACAATGGATTATAGTGGGATGTATCATGAAGTTGTAAGAAGGCTCGAAGATGTTAGCGATAATATTTTCTTTAATTTAAATGAAGAAGAGGCTTTTAGTTTAGCAATAGAAGAAGGCATAGATTATTTAGTTGTAAATAAAATTGTTTCAAATGTAAAATGGGAAAAAGAGCCTGTTTTTGAAAATGAAGAAGTTATTATATATAAAACAGAATAAAATAAAAAAATCTACTCATAGAGTAGATTTTTTTTGTTTTAATTATTTGTCCAATTTAAATCATCATTTAATTCCTGACTCAT
>CAYJGG010000099.1:0-3910 GCA_964369915.1 uncultured Oscillospiraceae bacterium
TTTTTAATTTTCATACTATAAAGTTTATTACATACTAACTGCAATTTTGTGCGCTTCATAAATTGATTTCAATGCATTTGTTGAGCCGTCATTAGATATTTTAAACACATTTAAGCCGATATCTAAAAGCTCTTTTTCTAAATCATCACTTTTAGTTCTTCCTATGGCAATAACTACTGTGTCAAATCCAGCAAGACTTATTGTTTCGCCTTTTTCTTCTACATAAATAGACGGCAAATCAATTTTTGTAAGTTTTGTATTGGTGTACATTTTTATATTTTGTGAATGGAGCCTTTCAAAGAAAAATTGTTTTCGATGAGGATGAATTTCTTTTGCTATGGTATCGCTCATTTCTATGATACTGATATTTTTGCCTTGTAAAGCTAGGAGTTCCGCGGTTTCACAACCTACAAGTCCACCACCAATAATCGCAACATTTTCTCCTGCTAAATTAGGATTTTTTAATATATCATCACTAGAAAAAACATTAACATTATCACTGCTTAAAATGCCTTTTGGCATTATTGGAGTAGTGCCAGTTGCCACTACAATATTTTTTACACCCATATCTTTTATCATATCGCTAGTTAGTTTAGTGTTGTATATTATATCAATATTCAATTCTTTTAATTCACTAAGTCTTGAAGATATAAGATTATAAAATCCCTGTTTTAAAGGAGGCAATGCAGCTAAATTTATTAAGCCACCCGCTTTATCGGATTGCTCGTAAATAGTAGGTGAAAATCCTCTTTTTGCTAAGGATATAGCGCATTCCATTCCCGCTATTCCAGCGCCTACAACAATGACGGGAGTATCTTTTAATTCATCTGGTAAAATATTTAATTTTAATTCGCTAGTTCGTCCTATTAAAGGGTTTTGTAAGCAAAAAAGCCTTAATCCTGGATCACTTTTACAGCCTTGTAAACAGCCAAGACATTTTCTTGGCACTTTATTTGTGTTGTATTTTTTGATTATATCAGGATCGGCAACAATGGCACGTCCCATTGCAACAAAATCAGCATCGTTGTTCTCGATGATTTGATTTGCTAAATCTAAATCGTTAATTCTGTTTATTGCGATAACAGGTATATTTACTGCCTTTTTAATTTTTTTAATATTCTCTAAGTTAAATGCAGGAGGAAGGTCTAAAGGAGCCGTTACAAAGCCTTCTCTTATAGGAGTTCCAACAGAAGCAACTATAGCTGATGCACCTGCTTGTTCAAGAAGTTGTGAGGCTATAATCGTGTCTTCTATTATTGAGCCACCTTCGATACACTCGACAGTGCTTATTTTAAAAATAAGTGGATATCCTTCTCCTACTGCCTGCCTCATTGCCTTGAGCATATCAATAGAAAATTTTGCTCTATTTTTAACATCTCCACCATATTCATCAGTTCGATTATTAGTGTAAGGGGAAAGAAATTGAGCTAGTTCATGTGCATGAGCGCCATGCAACTCAACTCCATCAATACCAAACTCCTTAGCTCTCAAAGCACCTTTTGCAAATTCTTCTATGTAGAATTCTATTTCTTCAATAGGCATATTATTAGGCTCTTTATTATCGAGTTTCATTTCAGAGTGATGCTTAAAAGGATGTAGTTGAACAAATAGTTTGGCATTATACTTGCGACAAATCTCAAGAGCCTTTTCCCAATCTTCTCTATATTCTTCACCGCTGATAGAGAGCCTTGCCTTACTAGAAGGTCCATAGGGACATCCAGGCACCATAACAACTGCAACACCAGAAGATGCTGCCGATTCTACATAATGTTCAAAATCAGGGGTAGTCTTACCATTTTTATCACAATGATAGTGGCACATAGACGGGAATAAAATTCTGTTTTTAAGACGTACATTACCAATTTTACCTTCGCTAAAAATTACTTTTTCCATTTTGAGAACTCCTTTATATTTTATTATTTTTTTATAAAAACTAATGTTGTATCGTCTGAATTAGTTTTAGAATAAATAAAGCCTTGTCCTGAAAAAATTTTGATTTTTTCAATATCATTTATATTATTTTCTGCAAGATATCTCACCATTTCTCCCCTTGCCATTTTGCAAAGAGTTGCTTTTTGAATAAGTTTATTATTTTTCTCTTCGCAGAAATTAACAGTTAGAAATTTAATGTTTTTATTAAGGTGTTTTTTTACTACCTTTGAATATTCATCGCTTGCTAAATTTAAAATAGTGTCTGTGTCTTTTTCAATATACTTTGCAATATCTTCTCCCCAAAAACCATATAGATTTTTAAAATTATCTATCTTTAGTTTTGCTCCCATTTCAAGACGATAAGGCACAACTCCACTAAAAGCAGACAATGCTCCATACATTCCCGAAAGGATAAATAAATTATTATTTAAATACTCAAATTGATTTTTATCAAAAACGCTATTTGCCATATATTTATATTGAATACCCTCATAAGCCAAAATTGCCGGAGTTAGATTTTTAGTTGGATTATGAAGTCTGTGATAGTTTAATTTTGCTATTTCTTCATTGCAAGCCCATATACTTTTAATTTCTTCATAAGATAAATTTAAAAGAGTGTTTTTAATTATATCAGATTTATTTTTAAAATAAGGCGTAGTGATATAATCAAGAGTGTCAGAGTCTATTTGCATTTTTTTAGCTGGTGAAATTATAATTTTCAAAACTTTGCTCCTTGTTAAATTCAGTTTTATAACTGATAGTCTTACTATTTATTTTAAGTGAAAAACAGGATAATTGCAATAAAAATTTCTATATATAAACTTTATTAAAAAACACTTTTATTTTCAAAAAAAGTATGCTATTATAAACGTAATATAAAATAACGTTAATTAATATTAAATTAGAAAAGGGTTTTAAATTTATGATTGATAAAAGTAAATTCGACTTAGTGGGATTTGGCGAAATTATGCTAAGATTATCTCCGCCAAGGCATTTTAGGTTCACAGATAGTGATGCTTATGAAATTCGTGCAGGTGGTGCTGAATTAAACGTTGCCGGAGGTGTTGCACTTTTAGGAATGCGTACTGGCGTTATTAGCATGGTGCCAAAAAATGATTTAGGGATTTTTATAAAAAATCGTATTCGTTTTAGTGGAGTTTCTGATGATTATCTGCAATATGATAATTCAGAAGATGCACGTCTTGGCTCATATTATTATGAGATGGGAGCAGCCCCAAGAAAACCAAAAATTATTTATGATAGACAAAATAGCTCTTTTAATAAAGTTGATATTGATAAAGTAACTCCAACTGTTTATTCAAGAACAAAGATATTCCACGTTAGCGGAATTACTTTAGCTCTTGGAGAACACACAAGAAATAGCGCTATCGAACTTGTGAAAAGATTTAAAGAGGGTGGAGCTAGAATTTCATTTGATGTAAACTATCGTGCTAATTTATGGACAGAAGAAGAAGCAAAGCAAACTATTGAAAAAATCTTGCCTTATGTTGATATATTATTTATAAGCGAAGAAACTAGCAGAAAAATGTTTAAAAAAGAAGGCACAATGGAAGAAATCCAAAAGAGCTACTGCGATGAATACGGCGTTGATATCGTTGCGACAACTCAAAGGACTGTTATCAGCCCAAGAAAACATAACTTTACTTCAATTATCTATCATGCAAAAACCAACACTCACTACTCTGAAAAACCATACACAGATATTGATGTTATTGATAGAATTGGTAGTGGTGATGCTTATGTTGCAGGAGCATTATATGGAATACTAGCTTATGATGATCCAAAACAAGCTATGATTTTTGGAAATGCTACTTCAGCTTTAAAAAACACTGTTCCAGGGGATTTGCCTGTTAGTGATTTAAATGAAGTTTTAAATATTATTAAAGATCATTCTAGCGATGGCCCAAAAACTGAAATGAATAGATAGAATAATAAATAAAAAATGAAGTGAATTATA
>CAYJGG010000100.1:0-3712 GCA_964369915.1 uncultured Oscillospiraceae bacterium
CTCCACCAAAAAGCAGCACCTATTTGACTACCCTCGAAGAAAATCCGAGAAATTGGAAACATTCGAGAGAAAAGAAGTCAAATAGGTGTTTTTTTATTTTCATTTATTATTAGGTTAGGATTCAACTTAATAATGCAATTTGAAGTGAATCAAATCTTTTTTTATAGCGTATACACAACTTTTTAGTTTTGAATGAGAAAAGAAAGTCACTGTCATATTACTATTACTCAAACTGCCTAGATTAGAAAAGCCTATATTATACCATAAAACACAAGCAAGTTTTCACATAAATTAGTATGCTAATATAATTGTTAATACAAATTTAATTTACATTTATTGCTTTTTTCGACAAAATTTGATATAATTTGACATATAGAATTGTAATTTGCACTAAATCAGTTGTTGCATAGTTTTAGTCATCATTTTTATAGTTAGTTAGTATTTCACAAGCAAACTTATTTATAAGAGGGGTGTTATCGATGAAAATCAAGAAAATTCTAAGCATTTTAATCGCAATTTTTATATTAACTGCAATTTTGCCTATGATATCGGTATTCGCCATAGAAGGCGAAAATACGTATATAGATGGAGTCTCTTTTGATTCTAGTGAGCCGATAAGAGTAGGATATTATTCAACTTTTGATGATATGATTGTTAATATTGATAGCCTTAACAACAAAGGTTACGGCTATGAAGTGTTTGAAAAAATCTCTGAATATAGCGGTTTAGAATTTGAATTTGTACCAATTGCCGACAGCATGATTGAAGCTGTACAAAGCGGATATGTTGATGTAGGCGGTTTTAATACTAAAAATGATGAAAGAAGCGAATTAGTACAGTATTCCGAATATCCGTATAGCAAAACATATATTGCGCTTATGTCAGAGGATATGAGTATTACATATGCGGATATTAACGCTATCAATGGCAAAACCGTAGCCGTTTATGATGAAAACATCGGTGTTGAAAATCTTAATATCTTTTGCGAGGTCAATAATATTTCTGTTGAATACATCTATGCTGAAACAGAAACATATATGGAGCAAGAAGCAGATTTATTTATAGCTTATTCCGAAGATCCAACTTCAAACGAAATGAACAATATATTAAATCTTGGAGTTTACAATCTGTATTTAATCTCAAGTTTTGAAAATGCTGAACTGATGGAAGTTATAGATTCTTATTTCATGGAAGTTATCCATACTGAGGGTAACTTTTTTATGGAACTTGAGGAAAAATATCTTTCGGAGAATATTGAAGTAACCCACCGTGGAATTACCCAAGGAGAAATCGACATATTAAGGCAAAGACCACTTGAAGTCGGTTATGTAACAGGATTTTCACCTATTTCATATACCAATGAACAAGGACAACCTGATGGGGCTATGGTGGATATATTAAACATGTATGCTGAGCAATATGGCTTTGAGGTGAATTATCACCCTTACAGCATTGAAGGCCCACAAGAATCATATGAAGATTATGATATATTGCTTACATTATACGGTAGCGGTGACCACGAGCGTGAACATTATGTTCCAAGCGAAACATTCCATGAAATTCCAATGTATGCAATAATAAATAACGAGGTTTTAGATACAACTGCATTACTGGAAATAATAGAAGAATCGCCTAAAATCGGATCACTTCCATACCAAACTATTGATTTTGATGCGTTTCTTGCAGTTAATTCGGAAGTTGAATTTGTTTTCTACACCGATTGGCATTATTTACTCGATGAGTTAGCAGCCGAGAATGTAGATATGATTATTTGTACGCAAAGTGCCGCTACATATACCGAAATATACTTTGATGGAATGAATATGTCCACGATACATACAGACACCGTTGCACCAATGCGACTTTTTATAAACAAAGATATTGCTGATGAATATATCCCGATATTCAATGTAGTTATAGACCGTTTTTCAGAACTAGAGTACACGTCAATAATTGAAGCTAATTCCAACGACGCTTTACCTACCCCAGAGACTGGTTTTTGGGAAGTTTTTAAAGCTAATTGGTATTACTTCATCTTAGCTGTTTTTATAATTATCATGGGATTTATCGCGGTTTACTATAGGGGGCAAATAGAGAAAAAAGAAGCGTTACTCAAATCATATAACATTGATCCTATGACAGGGTTAATGACAATAAACAAGTTTAGAGTGACTGCAGAAGAGATTATTAAAAAAGCAAAACCGGGCGAATATGAGCTGATTTCATTCGACATTGATATGTTCAAAACTATTAATACACACTTTAGTCCTGAAAGAGGAACAACTCTTATAATAGCGGTAGCGAATGCATTAAAGAAAGCATTTGAAGGAACAGATGCTATTATGTGTAGAAGGATGGCAGATCAATTTTTAATATTACGACGCATTAATGATGGCGGTAAAATAAGTCAGATATATCGAACCGATATTTTACCTGCAATAGAGGATAACATTAATGATAAATATAGAGTATCGCTCTCTTTTGGTAATGTAATTATTGATGATGGTAAGGCGAAAGTAACAGCACTTATAGGATACGCCGACAATGCAAGGTTAGAAGGTAAGTCACAACACAATACAACTTTTATCATTTTTGATGATAAAATGCGTAAGCAGTATGAAAATAAAATTAATATCACGTTTAGAATGGAACAGGCACTCAAGGACCGTGAATTTAGTGTTGAGTATCAACCGAAAATTAACTTTAAAACATTAACTATTGGTGGTGCAGAAGCGCTTGTGCGTTGGACTCCAAGGCTTGGAGAAAAAATATATCCTGATGAATTTATTCCTGTTTTTGAAGAAAACGGATTTATCTCATATTTAGATTTATTTGTTTTAGAAGAAGTTTGTAAGTGTATAAAAGAAAACTGCCGTATAATGGAAATACCACGTATTTCGGTAAATCTATCAGCACATACAGTGCTTTCTAAAAATATTGTAAGCCGCGTATCAGATATTTTATCTACTTATAATATCACCAAAGATAAAATAGAACTTGAAATTACTGAAAGTGCGGTTGAAGCCAATACCGAACAGTTTCTTTCTACTATTAAGCAATTTAAAAAACTAGGGTTTGCAATATCCATTGATGACTTTGGTGCGGGAGTATCTTCACTTAATAGATTATCGTCTATCGAAGCAGATATATTAAAACTCGACAAGGCGTTTTTTGATCTAAAAGACCAAGGAGGAAATAGCACTATTGTAGTTGCTGATGTTATTAATATGGCAAAACATCTTAATATGAAAGTAGTTGCGGAAGGCGTAGAAACTGGCCCACAAGCACTATGGCTACAAAGTATTGGATGTGACTATGCACAAGGATACTATTTTGCAAAACCTATGAACGTAGAAGATTTTAAGGCACTACTCAAAGAGAAAAAGAAGTATAGTATAAATTTATTCTAAACTATTTTAAATAAGCTATCTAAGCTTATAGATTTAAAGTTTATATGAAGTTTAAAGTAGTCAACTTTAAAAAATAAAAAGACAAGGTTTTAAGTGATACACTTTCAACCTTGTCTTTTTTGTGGAAAATCGAATTATCATTTTTTCTTATGCAACTTCTTTAATAAATTGAAAACCATAGATTACTATGATATAATATATATAGTTTATTATAATTACACAAAATAAATAGAAAGGTAACTTTTACTATGAAAAAGATTTTAGCGCTATTACTTATGATTTGTATGGTGTTTTCGCTTGTT
>CAYJGG010000101.1:0-3560 GCA_964369915.1 uncultured Oscillospiraceae bacterium
TCCCACTCAATTGTACTCGGTGGTTTACTCGTCACGTCGTATACTATTCTATTAATTCCAGTGCACTCATTAACTATACGTCTTGAGATTTCTTCAAGTATATCATAAGGGATTCTTGCAAAGTCTGCTGTCATAAAATCTGAAGTTACAACGCCTCTTAGCGCTAGTGTGTAGTCATAAGTTCTAAAGTCGCCCATAACTCCAACTGAACGCATATTTGTAAGCACTGCAAAATATTGATTTATACTTCTATCTAGCCCAGCTTTTGCTATTTCTTCCCTAAAGATATAGTCTGCATCTCTTAGTATATCTAGTTTATCTTTTGTGATTTCTCCGATTACACGGAGTGCAAGACCTGGACCTGGGAAAGGTTGGCGCCATACTAATAATGGATCAAGTCCTAGTTCTTCGCCTAATGCTCTCACTTCGTCTTTAAATAAAAGACGTAGTGGCTCTACAATATCTTTAAAATCAACGTGATCTGGCAGACCACCAACATTATGGTGTGATTTAATAACATCAGCTTCGCCATGTCCTGATTCGATAACGTCTGGGTAGATTGTTCCTTGCGCTAAGAAATCAACTGAGCCAATTTTTTTACCTTCATCTTCAAACACACGAATAAACTCTTCGCCAATAGCTTTTCTTTTTGCTTCTGGTTCTGAAATTCCTTCTAGTCGTGATAAAAATCTATCTTCAGCATCCACTCTTACAAAATTTATATCCCAATCTTTGAATGCATTTTCAACTTCTGTAGATTCGTTTTTACGCATTAATCCATGGTCTACATAGATACAAGTTAATTGATTTCCAATAGCTTTTGCTAAAAGTGCTGCTAAAACAGAGCTATCTACACCACCTGAAAGTGCTAGCAAAACTTTTCCATCTTTAACTTTTTTCTTAATATCTTCAACAGCAGTTTTTGCATAGTCTGCCATTGTCCAATCGCCTTTAGCATTACACACATTATATAAAAAGTTTTTAATCATATGTGTTCCGTAAACTGTGTGATTCACTTCTGGATGGAATTGAATTCCGTATAATTTCTTTTCAACGTGTTGCATAGAAGCCACTGGACAGTCTGCAGTTGTTCCTATTATATCAAATCCAGCTGGAACTTTTGAAATATAATCTGTGTGGCTCATTAAACAAATAGATTTTTCATCTAAATCTTTATATAGTAAAGAGTTAGTATCAAAAGCAGTTTCTGTTTTACCAAACTCTGATACTTCAGCAGTTTTAACTTCTCCACCTAGCATATGTGCCATAAGTTGCGTACCATAGCACAAGCCTAAAATTGGAATTCCCAGTTCAAATATTTCTTTATCAACTTTTGGTGAATTTTCATCATAAACACTATTCGGTCCACCTGTAAAGATAATTCCGATAGGGTTTATTTTTTTTATTTCTTCTATAGTAGTAGACCAAGGTTTTACTTCTGAATAAACATTGCATTCACGCACTCTACGTGCTACAAGCTGATTATACTGACCACCAAAATCCAATACAAGAACAAGTTCATGATTTTGCATTTAAAATCCCCTTTAATTAAAATTATATATACAAATCTTGATTTTAATCTGCAGTAATAGATTACATAATCAAAATCAAGATTTATTATAGATATAGTTTATACTATTTATTAAATTCGCTTACTGAATAGTTACTTTCTTCTTTTGTAACTAAAATATCATGTGGATGACTTTCTTTTAATCCTGCACCAGTAATTTTAACAAATTGTCCGTTTTCATTTAGTTCTTTAATTGAAGCAGTTCCGCAGTATCCCATACCAGATTTTAAACCACCAATTAATTGATAGATATTATCTTTTAACTGACCTCTATATGGAACCATTCCTTCAACGCCTTCTGGAACAAATTTTGCTTTACCATCTTGGAAATATCTATCATTTGAGCCATTACTCATAGCAGCAGTTGAGCCCATTCCACGATATGATTTGAAGTTTCTGCCTTTATAGATAGTAGTTTCGCCTGGGCTTTCTTCTGTTCCTGCAAATAGCGAGCCTATCATAACACAAGAAGCACCAGCTGCGATAGCTTTTGTAACATCGCCTGAATATTTAATACCACCGTCTGCAACAATTGGCACACCGTGTTTTTTACCTACTTCATAACAATCCATAACAGCTGTTAATTGAGGAACACCAATACCCGCAACAACCCTAGTTGTACAAATTGAACCAGGCCCAATACCGATTTTCACTATATCAGCACCAGCTTCAATTAAAGCTTCACAAGCTTCAGCAGTTGCAACATTTCCAGCCATTAAAGTAACTGTTGGGAATTCTTTTTTAAGTGTTTTCACTGCATTTAAAACGCCTTGGCTATGTCCGTGAGCTGTATCTATTGATAATAAATCTATTCCAGCATTAATTAAAACTGAAGCTCTTTCTAACATATTATTAGTTATACCAATCGCAGCGCCACATAATAATCTTCCTTGAGAATCTTTAGCTGAATTTGGGTATAGAATTCTTTTTTCTATATCTTTAATTGTAACAAGGCCACATAAAACGCCATTTTCATCAATTAAAGGTAGTTTTTCTATTTTATGTTGTTTTAAAATTAATTCTGCTTCATCTAAAGAAATTCCTGGTTTTGCTGTGATTAAATTATCTTTAGTCATAACATCTTTAATAACTTTTTCTTTATCAAGTTCAAATCTTAAATCTCTGTTAGTGATAATTCCAACTAAAACTTTATTTTCATCAACAATTGGAACACCTGAAATTCTATATCTGCCCATTAAAGCATCTGCATCTGCAATTATATGATCTGGGCTTAGGTAGAATGGATCTGTGATAACTCCATGCTCACTTCTTTTAACTCTATCAACTTCTAATGCTTGTTGCTCGATAGACATATTTTTATGGATAATACCTATTCCGCCTTCTCTAGCCATAGCTATTGCAAGTCTTGATTCAGTAACTGTATCCATACTAGCTGACATTAAAGGAATATTTAAATGAATATTCTCTGCTAAAACTGTTTTTGTTGAAACATCGGCTGGTACAACTTGTGAGTATTGTGGTATTAGTAAAACGTCGTCAAAAGTTAAAGACTCTTTAATTATTCTGCTCATATTTATCATTCTCCCTTTTATTTAATGTTGTTGTGAAAGTTTATAAACCCTCTATAAATATTTATTTTAATAATATGCAAATATTATATTTACACAGAGTTTATATAATTATATAAAAAAACTGATTAAACTAAAAGTTTAATCTTTTAATAATTTGTAAATTTATTGATTTATATAGTTATGCCCCCTTATAAAAGGGGGCAGTATCTATATTAGTAATTGTTTAATAGTTAAAACTAGAAATTAGTCCATAACTTTAACAACAACGCCTGAACCTACAGTTCTTCCGCCTTCACGGATAGCGAAACGTAGACCTTCTTCGATAGCGATAGTTGTGATTAGTTCAACTTGCATTTCTACGTTATCACCAGGCATACACATTTCAACACCTTCTGGTAGTTGAGTAACACCAGTAACGTCTGTTGTTCTGAAGTAGAACTGTGGACGGTAGTTGTTAA
>CAYJGG010000102.1:0-3553 GCA_964369915.1 uncultured Oscillospiraceae bacterium
GATAATAGAAAATTGAGATAATAGAAAATTTATAAACTTATATAAAAAATAAAATTAAGAAAGGAAATTTATGAGAGGAACTATTGTATTAAATAATCCAGCTATTATAACAAGCTTTGCAAGTATTGCAGGGGAAAAAGAAGCGAAAGGTCCTTTAAAAAGGAATTTTGATAAAGTTTTTAATGATAACTATTTTGGTGAAAAAACATGGGAAAAAGCCGAAGTTGCTATGCAAAAATACACGTTGAAAACGCTTTTAGAAAAAAGAGATATCAATAAAGATGAAATAGATTTTGCAATAGGTGCAGATTTATGTAATCAGATAACGAGCAGTAATTTTACTTTTAGAGATTATAATATTCCGTTTATAGGGATTTATGGGGCGTGCAGTAGTATGGCGCAAAGCATGATAATAGGTTCAGTCTTTTTAGATACTAATTATTTTAAAAATTGCGTTGCAATGGTGAGTAGCCATTTTTCAACAGCCGAAAGACAGTATAGAACGCCTTTAGATTATGGAGGAAAACGCACGCCAACAGCTCAATGGACAGTGACTGCGGCTGGTGCTGTATTATTAGAAAAAGAAGGGAAAGGTGCAAAAATAACAAAATGCCATATAGGAACAATAATTGATTTAGACATTAAAGATCCTAATAATATGGGAGCTGCAATGGCTCCAAGTGCTGCAAATACGATAAAAGAATTTTTAAAAAATACTAAAACAAAACCCCTAGACTACGATGCGATTTTCACAGGTGATTTAGGCTTAGTAGGCTCATCCTTGCTAAAAGAAGTATTAAAAAAAGAAGGGATAATATTAGATAATCATATAGATTGTGGATGTTTAATATTTGATTTTAAAACACAAGAAGTTGAAAGTGGTGCATCAGGATGTGGGTGCTCAGCTAGTGTTTTATCGGCATATATTTTGCCAAAACTTATTAAAAAAGAATATAAAAAAGTGCTTTTTATTTCAACAGGTGCACTTTTAAGTACAACTACTACTATGCAAAAAGAATCAATACCATGTATTGCACATTTAGTACAAATTGAAAGTGATAAATAAGGAGTTTTATGAATTATGTAATGGCTTTTATAGTTGGCGGAATAATATGTGTTCTAGGTCAACTTTTATTAGATTTAACAGCGATAACTCCAGCTAGAATATTAGTTATCGGTGTAGTGAGCGGAGTGTTTTTTGGGGCTATTGGAATTTGGGACAAACTTATTGAAATAGCAGGAGCAGGGGCAACTGTTCCTATTATTGGCTTTGGAAACGCTCTTGCAAACGGCGTGAAATCCGCTATTGTAGCAGAAGGATTTATTGGGATTTTTACAGGAGGGTTTGCAGCTTGCGCAGCTGGACTTAGTGCGAGTTTGGTGTTTGGATTTATTGTAAGTTTAATAAAAAAACCGAATAGTCAAGAATAAATAATAAATCGAAGTTAACATATATTCACTTGATTTCATATAATATATATGCTATACTCAAAGTGTAAAGCTATGTCAAATAATGGCAAAAATTTACTTTTGGAGGGATTTTATGGTAAAATCAAGTTTAAAAGTAAAGCTGAATTTTGATATCGTCAAAGTATGGAATAAAGTAACATATTTAGAAAATTATTCTTGGAGAAGCGATTTAAATGATTTAGAAGTTCTAAACAATGACACATTTATTATCAATAAGAAAAAGAAAAACCCAACAGTGTGTAAAATAACTTTTGCAAAACTTTACAGACAATGGGAAATTAAAATTGATAATAAACATTTTTCTGGAGAGTATGCAGGTATATTCAAAGGTGATGAAGAGCATTGTGTTATAGAATTTTATGGAAATTTAAAGCCGAAAAATATTTACATTCTCCCATTTTTAAAAGATATACTAAAAAAAGAACAAACTAACTACATTAACGACTTGCAAAAAGCTTTATTAAGTGAAGTAACCGTATAAAGTTTAATAGTTTATATAAAAATAAATTATTAAAAATTAACATTGCAAAATAAATATGCAATGTTAATTTTGTTGACGTAATTTGTTTATGTTATATTAGTAAGTCTAGCTAAATAAAAATAAAGATTTTAAGGAGAACTATTATGCCGCAATTAATTATCAACCACAAAAACCCAGAAAGTTTGCAAGACACGTTTGTAAAAATAAGTGAAGATTTTGCAAATATTGTTTCTCTACCAAAAGAGAAAATTTATATTTCGCTAAACAAAACGCCAACTTATTCTGCAGGTGTTGAAGAAGATGTCTGTATGATTTATGTTTGGTGGAAGCAAAGAGATGCCGACACTAAAAAGAAAGTTGTAGAGGCTATCAGCACACCAATTAAAGAAAAAGGCGTTAAAAAAGTTAAAGTGACTTTTATGGATGCACAACCTGAGTCTATACATACAGTGTAGTTAAAAGAGGTGCATTATGAGCGAAAGAAAAGAAAATTGCCCATGCCCTAATTTAAAATGTCCAAGAAAAGGATATTGCAGAGAATGTATAGAAAAACACAATAGCGTTGATGGAGTGCCTTATTGCATTTTCCCAGCGCCAAAAAAAGATTTAAGAATCTTTTACGAACATTTAAAAGAAAGATTTGAGCCAAACTCATAAAGTTAGTGAAAAAATGGAAGACATTCAAAAAATTATAAAAGAGAAATTATTAGATTTTGGCGTTTCGGATATTGGTTTTTGTAAAACTAGTGAAGAAATGGGAGGGTTTAATAATGCTGTTAGCATTGCTGTAAGACTTTCTGAGGGAATAATGGCAGAAGTTACAGATGCACCAACGCATACATATTTTAATCATTATAGAACAGTGAATTTTTTTATAGATCAAGCTCTACTTCAAATTGGATTTATACTTCAAAAACACGGATATAAGTATCTCACTGTTGCAGCGAGTCAAAGTATTAATATTGAAGGTTGGAATTTCAAAGGCAGATTTTCCCATAAAGCAGTTGCAAGACAAGCAGGGCTTGGGAGTATTGGTAATTCAAGTTTGTTTTTGCATAAAGAATACGGTCCATACGTAAGACTTGGAACTGTTTTTACAAATTGCGAATTTTCTGATTTTCTTCCTTTAGTAGAAAATCCATGCACTAATTGTAATATATGTAAAGATGTCTGTCCTTCAGGGGCAATTTCAGGAAAGCCTTGGTATGAAGGCTGTAAAAGAGAGAATATTTTTAATGCGCAAAAATGCTCAGACCATATGAAAAAAGCATATAAGCATATAGGTAGAGGTGCTGTGTGTGGGCTTTGCATTAGTCATTGTCCAATAAAAGCAAAAATTTAAAAAGGAAATAATTGAGGTAGTGTTATGAATCCAAATTCATATTTTGATGGCGGTTTAATTGAATATATATTTTTAACTATTGTAGGCGTGTTTATAACTGTAATTACATTTGGGATAGCTTATCCATGGGCTGTTTGCCTAAGCTATGGCTGGAAAATTAATCACACTGTTATAAATGGCAGAAGATTAAAATTTACAGGAACAGGTCTTGGTTTATTTGGCTCTTGGGTGAAATGGTTTATACTATGCATTATCACTTT
>CAYJGG010000103.1:0-3517 GCA_964369915.1 uncultured Oscillospiraceae bacterium
TATAGGGGATTTTTTTATTGTTTACAAACGGTTTATTGACTAAATAGTCTTTTAAGTGGTATAATATCATGTAATTTAAGTTTAATATTAAAAAAGAGCTTGTTATTAGGCTCTTTTTTGTTTGACATAATATAGCTAAATAATTTAGAAAGGAAGAAAGTATAATGATTTTAGTTGAAAATTTATCTTTTTCATATCCTAAAAAAGATTTATATGATAATATCTCTTTTAATATAGAAAAAGGCGAGCATTGTGCTTTAATTGGAACAAGCGGTAGCGGAAAAACTACTCTTATTGATATAATCACTGGTAGAAATAAATATTTATATGATGGCACTGTAACCTTAAGTGAGGAATGCAAAATCGGTTTTACTAGTCAGTTTTATAAGCACGAAACTGGAGATATAACTGTTTTTGATTATATTGCACAACCTTTTTTACTAGCTCAAAAAAACATAGATGATATCTGCGATAAAATGGCTGATTGCGATGATTTAGATGCTGTTATGATAGAATATCAAAACGCTTTAGACGAATTTGAGGCTATTGGCGGTGCAAATTACGAAAGTTTAATCTTAAAAAAATTAAACCTTTCAAATTTAAAAGACCATAAAGATTTATCCATTTCTTTATTAAGTGGTGGCGAGTTTAAATTAGTGCAATTAATTAAAGAGATGATTAGTAATCAAGATTTATTAATTATGGACGAGCCTTGTGCATTTTTAGATTTTGAAAATCTAGCATCTTTAAAAAATCTAATTAATGGACATAAAGGAACTTTATTAGTTATCACTCATAATAGATATTTATTAAACCAATGTTTTAATAAAATTCTTCATCTTGAAAACACCAAAATTCAAGAGTTTTTAGGGAAATACGATGAATATAATCTATCACTTCTTGAAAAGAAAATTGATATCCAAGAAATAGCTTTAAGCGACGCTATTGAAATCGAGAGAAATGCAAAATTAATTGAAAACCTAAGGGAAATCGCAACTTTTAATGCTGAATCTGTTCACGGAAAAGCCTTAAAAGCAAGGGTACGTTTTCAAGAAAGATTAGAGGCAAGGCAAACTAAAGAGCCTTTTATCTATCTAAATACCCCTGATTACTACTTTATTGCAAATGAAATTCCTAATGAAGAAACTCCTTCACCAATAATAAAAACAGAAAACTTTTCATTATCATACGATGATAAAAATCTATTAAATGATATTAATTTAGAAGTTTTTTATGGAGATAAAATTGCAATTATAGGCGAAAACGGAACAGGTAAAACTTCCCTTCTTCGCAAAATTGCAAATAATGATGATAGCAATATAGCGATAAAAGAAGGTATTAAAATTTCTTATCTATCTCAATTACAAAATGAAACTTTAAATGATAATAACTCTATATACGACGAATTTTTTGATGCTGGATTTAAAACATATGAAGAAATCGAAAATCACTTAGCACCATTTAATTTTGAAAAAGAGAATTTAACTAGTTTAATTAGTAGTTTATCTGGCGGTGAAAAAAATACATTGCAAATGGCAAAAATAGCAAAATTTAATACAGATGTTTTAATATTAGATGAGCCTAGTAGCCATTTAGATATTTATTCTCAAGTTGCCCTTGAAAAGGCGATAAAAGAATTTGAGGGCACTGTTATTATGGTGTCGCATGATTTTTATTTTATTGCAAATTGTATGGATTATATTTTAATGATTGAAAATAAAACTATTAGAAAAATGAGTAATAGAAAATTTAGACAAATGATTTATTTAAAACATTTTGATAAAGATTATTTATTAGTTCAAGAAAAATACACCCAAACTATTAATAATTTAGAATCTGCAATTTATAATAAAAACTTTGTTTTAGCTAGAAGTTTGCATAATGAAGCAACACAGCTCGTTAAAAATCTATAATCAAAATCCGCCAGTTTAACTGGTGGATTTTTTTAATTTTAAAATTAACTCTTGACTAACACCTTAGGTTATAGTTTATATTTATATTATAAAGAAATTATTTTTAGAAAGAATGGTGATATCTATGCTAATAAATGAAGTTAGTAAAATAACAAACCTTACAAAAAAATCTATTGAATATTATAGTATGCAAGGTTTAATTTCTCCTATTATTTTAGAAAATGGATATAGAGATTTTTCAAAAGATGATATTGAAAATTTAGAGAAAATAAGTGTTTTAAGAAAACTTGATATTTCTGTTGAAGATATAAAAAGCATTTTAAAAGATAAAACTAACTCTACTTTGCAAAATATTCTAGTTAAAAAAGAGCTTAGTTTTCAGCGTGATCTAATTAAAAAATCTATTTTACAAAAAGTAATTTCAAAAGCACCTTATAAAGAACTTCAAAAAGAATTAAAAGCTATTGAAAAAAGCGAAACTATCACTAATAAATTATTAGATGCTTTCCCTGGATATTATGGAAGATTTATTTGTATGCATTTTTCAAGATTTTTAAATCAACCCATTTTAAATAAAGCGCAAGAAAATGCATACAACACTATTATTTCTTTTTTAGATAATCTTCCCTCTTTAGATATGCCAAAAGAATTAGAGGAATATTTAATTGAAAACACAAAGCACCTAGAAGTAACACAGATTAATAAAATGCTCGAAACTCAAAAAGAAGCGTATAATGATCCTGATGAATTTTTAGAAAACAATAAAGAAATGCTAGAATGCTATTTGGAATTCAAGCAATCTAATGAGTATAAAAATTCTCCTGCTTTTAAATTATTAGAAATTATGAAACAATTTAATTCATCTAATGGTTATAACGATATTTTTATTCCAGCAATGAAAAATTTAAGCCCTAGCTACAATGAATATTTTATTACTATGGAAATTGCAAATAAAAAATTATTAGAAAAATTTCCTGAAATTGAAAAATTAAATAATTAAATAAAATACAGTGTGAATATTCACACTGTATTTTTATTTTTACATAAGCGATTTTAAAGAGGCATACAAAAAATGAGCAGTTGCATCATAGAAAATAAAATCATCTACCCTTTTACTTCTTTTAGCTTCAATAGAAAGTTTTACTGCGTTATCATCTTTTTCAAAGCACATCAATAAAATTTTACTTAAAGATGCCTTTTCTTTAATTTTATCTGCTATTTCAAGACATGTATATATATTAGGAAAACCGCTCTCTGGCACTTCTAATAAAATAACTTTTGGAGAACATTCTCTTGATTTATTTAATAAATTATTATAATCTGTCTCAATGATAACATCTGCTATGCCATTACTATTTAATATATTTATAAGCCCATCGCTTATAGATTGTCTTTTTAGCATTAGCAAAACATCAGCCATTTTAATCCCCATCCAATCTTATAAGTAGGTTTTACATTTTATATCCGCAAAATTGGCAATTTCCATTCATATCAGGAGTTCCTTGCGCATTACAAGCGCTACAAACGCCTGTTGCCATTTTATTTTGCGGTTGAAAAGCTTGCCCGCTTTGTTGCTGATAATCTTGCTGTTGGTATCCTTGTTG
>CAYJGG010000104.1:0-3323 GCA_964369915.1 uncultured Oscillospiraceae bacterium
ATAGTGGGATTTTTTTATTATAAATTTTATCCTGTCATTGCCTTTTATACTCATAAGTACTTAAATTAAATACACCTGTATGAGTTATTTCATTATTTTCATCTCTAAAATCTATAAACAACTCGTTCTTAATTAAATACATACTCACTGGAAGTGCATCTTCGTGAGAATTAATAAGTGTTTCTTCATCTATTTTATAAGAATTTATCATTTCTCCATTTTTATTAATAAACGCAACAGTATAATTACCACTTTCACCAAGTGTCAAATCTGCATATATTATTATAAATTCTTCAGTTATAGGTTCTCTTCTCACAGCATAAAGCAGTTTCACACTAGCCATATCTTCAGAATATCCAAAATTCATAGTCTCTCCTAATGAAAAAGATAATTTATAATTATTTTCATTTGAAAAGATTAAAAAATTTGATAAATCAATAATATATACATCATCATTTGAAAAAAATCCTATATAATCATGATAGCTAACCATATGTGAGTTTTCAAAAGATAATTCATCTTCTACTAAGCCATTAATTATATAATAATTTTCGCCTGAAACCTTATTGTGCACAAATAAAGTATAATAATCTTCTCTATAAGCTGTCAAATAGTGTAGTTCATAAACTCCACTATCCGACACTGCTCCTAATTCACCTGTTGTCCCGTTTGGGATATGATAGTATGTATCATAGGTTTTATTTGTAAAGTCTAAATTAAGCTCGCAATTTATATCTGAAAATTTAAGTTTAATACCATTTTTTTCACCTG
This sequence comes from uncultured Oscillospiraceae bacterium, assembly GCA_964369915.1. Classification (GTDB taxonomy): domain Bacteria; phylum Bacillota; class Clostridia; order Oscillospirales; family Ruminococcaceae; genus RGIG3102. The sequence continues at coordinate 772 of CAYJGG010000104.1, forward strand.
TAGCTTCATCTATTAACTCTTCTATATTTGGATTAGTTAGTGTTGTTGTATTTTCTTTTATATATCGTGCAAGATTAAAATCTCTCATTTCAAAGAAAACCGTGTCGATTAATATCCCTGATTGATATTTTGATAGATACATTTCGTTATATGTTCCTAATAATTTTAGAGTATAGCTAGTACCATCTTCTAAATTATGCTTAAACATATATGTAAACTCTTCAAATTCATAAGTTTTCACATTATATGCCACCGATTGAAATCTTTCATCTCCATAATCAAAATTAAAGCTTAATATATTATCATCACCTGTTTTATTGGTAAAATCATAAAACTTGTATGGTAGAAAAAAGTATTGATAATTATTTGAATAAAACTCTGGTTGTATTAAAGCATATGTATAACCATTTTTAGTGTTACTAATTCCCTTAAAGTTAATTTTGCTTGAAGCAATTACTTCCCCCTTACTATTAAACTCTAGTGAATTTAAATAATTATCTTTACCATCGTTTTCAACAAAAAACGCAATATAGCTATCATCTTTAAATACTGTTCCTATTAAATAGCTACTACCCTTTTTTATATCTGATAAATCAGGGTTAAATTCAAGTCTTTTAAAATCTTTTAAATCATAAACAGATATATCATCCATTTTCGTTATTATTAGTCTATCTTCTGTTACGGATATACTCCCCCATGAAAAAACACGCACAGCCGACGTTGGATTTAAATAGCGAATTACTGAAATATCTTCCTCTAAAACATAGCCATCTTTATTAACTATAACAAGTGTTAGCCTATAATTTTCAACATTTATACTTCCAGCTTCATACCCACTTTCGATAAAATCAATAATTTCAAAATCTTTAAAACCAATATCTATTCCTTCACTTTCAAATAAAATTAGTTCTTCTTCTGAAAACAAATTTTCAACACTCATACTTTCATTTTCCATAGTTATGTCACTATCAATTACTTTAGGAGAATTTTCTTCATTAATAGAAGTATTAGAGCACGCAACTGCAATTAAAAATAGCGTGCAAATCAGAAAAAATAATATAATTTTTTTCATACATACTCCTTTTATAAAACTTAAACTATTTGAACTCCTAATGATTCTATAACCTTTAAAGCGTGATACTGCATATTTCCATCTTTTGCTGTTTCTATTGCAGCAGTAGCCTCGCTATGTAAAACAATTTTTGAATTTTTAAATCTAGTCATTGCTAAAACAATATTAGATAAAACACAAATATTCGTTACAACTCCACAAAATTCTATAACCTCTGGTTCTTCTAAAAATTCATTTTCTATTGTTTTTAGTAAATCAAAAGATCCAAAAGTATCCTTTTCTAAAATCACAACATTTGGAGTTATGCTATCTTCAAAAGCCTCTAATTTACCAAATAATTTATGACCATGAGTGCCTTTTTTACAATGTGGAACGGGTAGATTTTCGCCTTCTCTTGTATGTAAATAATCATCGTCATGAGTATCTTTTGTAAAAATAATTAAATCTTTTTTTGAAATAGCATTCATCACTAAAGAATAAATTTTATTTTGGATATTTTCACTTTGATTAAACCCTAAACTCCCAGTGACAAAATCATTTTGATAGTCCACAACTACTAAAACTTTTTTCATAATAATACTATATCCTTTCAAACTATTTTCTATTCATCTAACATTATTACATATATTCTATCATAATATTAACACTAAGTCATTATTTTTTAATTCATTTTTCATAATATACACATCATTTTAGTTAACTTAACCAATACTTTTGCTTAATTTTTTACATGTTTTGTTGATAAAATTTGTATATATTGTTTTAAATATTAAATTTCTATGATATAATTTAATTATATCTAAAGATGACTATATCTTTAAAAACGAAAAAGGAGGTTCATTATTATGGACTACAAGCAATTGAAGTTAAAAAACATTCTTGTCGCTGGCCATGCAGGCAGTGGAAAAACGGGTTTAGTTGAGGCACTATTATATAAAACTAAAACCACCGATCGTTTAGGTAAATCCGAAGACGGAAATACTGTTTCTGATTTCGATGCTAGCGAAATCGCTCGCAAATGCTCCTTATCCGCTTCTTTAGTTCCTTATGAATATAAAGACACTAAAGTAAATTTAATTGACTCCCCTGGTTTATTCGATTTTGAGCTTGGCATGTATGAAGGGATAAACGCTTGTGAAACAGCATTAATTGTTGTTTCGGCAAAAGACGGCGTTGAAGTTGGAACTGAAAAAGCATACGCACTAAGTGAAAGAAAAAACAAAAGCTCAATTTTCTATGTTTCAAAAATTGATGCTGAAAATGCAGATTTCTATAAAGTTTTCCAAGATTTAAAATCAGAATTTGGACCAAAAGTTTGCCCTATATTAGTTCCTGTTGCAAAAGGCAGCGAAACTATTTATGTGAATCTTATGGAATTTAAAGCATACTCATATACTAATGGAGAGGCACAAGAGGTTGTAATGCCTGCTACTGGTCACCGTTTAGACGGACTTATCACTAGTATTAATGAGGCGATTGC
>CAYJGG010000105.1:0-3314 GCA_964369915.1 uncultured Oscillospiraceae bacterium
ATTCCTTATTTTTCTAGTATTTTATTAAAGTTTCTTTACGAGTAGCAAGCTATAAATGAAGTCTTTTTTTATTAAAAACCGTATATCTCGCCATATTTTTTATTTAAATATTCAAGGAAATAATCTGCATTTAATTTTTCGCCAGTCACTCTTTTAATCATTTCACCTTCGGTGTAAAGATTGCCGTATTGATGGATATTATCAGTAAGCCATTTATGTAATTTATTAAAATCACCCTTTTTAATATCATCAAATATATCGCTATCATTTTTCATCATTGCATGTAAAATTTGCCCATCATAGATATTGCCTAAAGTGTAAGTTTGAAAATATGCATACAACCCTGTTCCCCAGTGCATATCTTGAAGGATACCTTCTCTATCGTTTGTAGGGCGAATACCTAGATATTCTTCATATTTATCGTTCCATTTTTCTGGCAGCTCATCAATTGTGATTTCGCCCTTAATTAATTCTTGCTCTAATTCAAATCGAATAATTGGATGAATACTGTATGTAACTTCGTCTGCCCTTGTTCTAATAAATGAAGGTTGAACTTTATTTATCGCTTTGTAGTATTCATCAAAAGTAACGTCTTCAAATTCTTTAAATTCTGCTTTTAATTTCGGGAAAATATATTCGCTAAATTCTTTACCTCTTGCAACCATATTTTCATAAAATTTTGATTGGGATTCATGGAATCCACCACCAATTCCGCCCCATAAACCAGCTTTAACTAATTCATCGTTTGTTCTGTAATTATACATTGCATGCCCAGCTTCGTGAAACCCTGCAAAAAAAGCACCAAGGAATGTATCGTAATTTAAAGTCATTCTTGCATCTCTTGGGCCAACTCTTGAAGTAAATGGATGTGGTGCTATTCCAAAAGCAGTTTTATTTTCATCAAATCCGAATTCAAATAAAGTCTTTTTAACAAAGTTTTTTAATTGCTCTTTATCATATTTTTTTTCTAAAAAATCTGTTCTAATATTAACATTACTAGCTAATATTTTTTCATTTAATTCAGATATCCCTTTTTGTAGTTTTGCAAATTCAGCGTTAATCTCTTCTAAACTTAATCCTTCGCTAAAATTTTGAAGTATTCCTTTAAAGGTGTCCATATCAGGATACGTTGCCTTATACATTTCTAAGCAATGTTCAAAAGATTTTTTAAAATGAGGTTTAAATATCGCATAATCACTTTCTTCTTTTGCTTTAACCCATGCATCACGAGAAGCTGCTAATAAAACTACTCTTTCTAATTTTTGCTGTGCTGTAACGTTGCTCGATGTATTGTATTCATTCATAAATTGTCTTAGTAGAGCTATTTCTATTTCATCAGTTGGTTGATTTTCTTTTTTTGAGAAAAATTCAGCCACTTTATCTGCTTCTTCGCTTTTAAAAAGTTCTGCTAGATTTTTTGCCATATATCCAGAAAGTTTACTCATATGCTCTTTGCCATCTCTTGGAGTACCTGTCCAAGAATCATAAGATAGTAGCCCCGATATGTTTTTAATTAGATTCATTTCTTTGTGTATTTCTTTTAGTAAATTAATAGCTTCTTGATAAGTCATAAGTTTATTTCTCCTTTTAATTTTTATATACTAATAATTATATCACAATATTTTATTTTTTCATTAAAATTTTATCTTATTAAAAATAATTGTTAAAAAATAAAAAAACCGCCTTTTAAGGACGGTTTTTTATAGCATTTTAACTATACTATTAATTTGATTTTACAGTTTCAATTTGAGTATCATTTTCAAAATCCCAAGGTTTTCTTTTAATAACTCCATCTGCAAATGGCACGAATATTGAAATTAAAGCAAAAACACCTAAAAGCATTTGATACCATAGTAATGGCATAATTTCAGTTGGTGAAACTGAAGCAATAGAGCCTATAACTAATAATTGAGCCCCATAAGGAATAGCTCCTTGAACAACACAAGAAGTTATATCAAGTAAAGAAGCTGTTCTTCTAGGATCTATTTTAAATTTAGTTGAGATTGATTTTACAATAGGGCCAACTATTACAATAGCAACTGTGTTATTAGCTGTTGCTAAATCAGCCGCTGCTGTTAGAGCAACAATACCAACTTCAGCCGAACGCTTACTTTTTGCAAATGATTGGATTTTTTCAATAAGCCATTGAAGACCACCATTAACTGTTACCATATGAGATAAGCCACCAGTTGCAAATGATAATAAAAACACTTCTGTCATGCCTTTATATCCATCATATATTCCACTGGCAAAAGTTAAAATAGTTAAATCGCCTGTAAATATTCCTATAAATCCAGCTAATAGTGTTCCTAAAATTAAAACTAGGAAAACATTTAATCCAGCTATTGCTGAAATAAAAACAAATAAGTATGGCACAACTTTTATAAATTCAATTTCTTCTGGTGGGAATGTTGCAATTGATTCAGGTGCTCCAAAAACAAGAAGTAATATAACAGTAATAACAGCCGCTGGTGCTGCAATCATAAAGTTTACTCTAAATTTATCTTTCATATCAACGCCTTGAGTTTTTGTAGCGGCAATAGTTGTATCAGAAATAACAGATAAGTTATCTCCAAACATAGCTCCTCCAACAACTGCTGCCATAACTAATGGTATTGATAAATTCGCTTGAACTGCCACATTAAGAGCGATAGATGCAATAGCGCTAATAGTTCCCATAGATGTACCAGTTGAAACAGCCATAAATGCAGAAATAACAAATAATCCAGCTGTTAAAAATTGAGCTGGAATTAAAGAAATCCCAAGAGCTGCTGTACTAGCAGAACCGCCCATTGCGCCAGCAACGCCAGCGAAAGCTCCTGCTAAAAGATATATAATAAGCATTGTTATTATATTTTCATTCCCACAACCATTAGCAAAATCTTTAAAGTTTTTTTCTATTCCACCTTTAAACATCATAAATGCTATAACTACACCAATAGTTAAAGCTACAGGAGATGGAAACGCGTAAAACGCCATTTCAACTCCTTGCATTTGTAAAACCATTCCCGCTCCTAAGTAAACAGCAACAAATATTAAAAACGGTACTAAAGCCACACCATTGGCTTTAGGAGTTTGATTGTTTTTTTCCATATTAAATTCCTCCCAAAATGTATAATAAGTTTTTAAATTACAAGTAAATTTTTATTTCAAATTATTATAAAATTTATTTATTGTTTGATTATATCATAGAGTTTTTTATATTTCAATGCATTAATTTTATAATAAATTGATTAAAAAAAGCCTGTGTTTTATTATTTTTCACATTATACACTCATTTTTTATCAAAATAATTTTTAAAATATATTTACTCA
>CAYJGG010000106.1:0-3295 GCA_964369915.1 uncultured Oscillospiraceae bacterium
TCTTTGGATAATATAAATCGAAGTTTTCTTTTGGGTAAGAAGAATAGCCCAAAGATTGCGTTGTAATCACAAAAAACTAATAATATGTAGATTATTTATATTAACATGTTATTTATGTGTATATCGGCACATTGATATTATTTAGGTTGTTTTGTATAATTAAAAAAAGAAGCTAAATTATTTATAGATAATTAGATAAAATCAATATAAAGTGAGGTTATTATGAGAAAAATTGCTATATTATTAATTTTTGTGATATCAATATTTTTAGTGTCTTGCTCAGATGGAAATAAAACAAACTCAAACGATGAATCTTCTTTGATTTCTAATAATGAAAATCAAGAAATTCAGGATACAAAAGAAGTTGATTATAGTTTATATTCCGCATTATTAAAAGCGTATGAGCTTGATTATAATATACAGAATATTAGTGCTGATGATTATGAAATTATAGGTATGACGCTTACCCCAACTTATCCTAATGCACCAAAGGATAGCATGATAGATGCAAGCGGATTTTGTTATGCAAATTTAGTTGATTTAGATAATAATGGAGTTTTAGAGCTAGTTTTAATAGCTTATGATGAGCAGGAGCAAGGTGATGCTCAAAATTTATTAAATGAAGATAAAATTTTGATATCAGATATTGAATACAATGAAATTATTAAAGTGTATACAATTTTAGATGAAAACAATCTTGAGTTTTTAGGTAGCCTACCAGTTTCACAAATAACAATGCCTGTATCATTAAATTATGGAATTGAGTATATTATTGAAGAAGATAAAACCTATATTGTCCATAGCAATATTTATCAAATGGGTAATGGAGAAATTGATTATTATAGTATTACTGATGGAAAATTTAGTTTAGAAAAATATTTTGAAATTGATATAGACGGCAAAGTTTATATGAATGGTGATGAGTATACTTTTGAAGATAGTGAGCGAGTTATTCATTTAATAGAAAATCTAAATGATACTTACTTAAATGAGCTTGAAGCGGTGAATAAGGCAACATTTGATTTTTTACAAAGCTATTCAATTACTAACTTTAATTCAAAAAGTGGGGCTTATAATAACGGACAATTTTATTTTGTGGAAGAAAATTATTTAAATCAAGAAGATTTAACAATAGTAAATTATTATAATGCACTTACTTTAAGAGATTATGATACACTTTTAGATATTGGAATAAGTGAGGATTATATTGAGAATATAAAATTGTGGCATACTTCGAATGAGCATACATATGTGCCTGGGCATATAGTATCAAATTTAAAAACAATATCATTAGATATGATTGAAAACACAGATTTAATGATGGATGTTTCAAATATTATTAATAATCTTGAGTATGAAAATATAATTATTAAATATTGCAGAGTGAATGAAGTTTTAGATCCGCACACAACAAGACTAGGACTTCAAATTGCAGGCGGTACGTATGATACCTATTTTATTCTAGCACAAGACGATGCTTTAAAAGACGATTGGAAGATAATTGAAATGATTGATGATAAATTTTACTGGTAATATTTTTTAAACAATTTAAAATCATATAGATAAACTTCAAAGTTTATTTATATGATTTTTTTATGGTGAGAATAATAATATCAGTTAGAATTTTAGATTAAAATATACTTATTTTACACACTATTGTTTTGTATAATGTAAACAATCGATACAATGTTTATCAAAAAGAAAAACTAAAATTTATATTATAAAAAGAATATAAATAAGTTAATTCGAAAGGAAATTAGATATTATGAAAAACGTTAAATTAAAAAGCGGAAAAGAAATACCAGTAGTAGGGCTTGGAGTGTTTAAATCTGCAAGTGGATTAGAAACTGAAAATGCGGTTAAATGGGCTCTTGAAGCTGGATATAGACATATTGATACAGCTAAAGTGTATGGAAATGAAGAAAGCGTTGGCAAGGCTATAAAAGAAAGTGGCATAAAAAGAGAAGAAATTTTTATCACCACAAAATTATGGAATGAAGACATAAGACAGGGAGCAACAAGAAAAGCAGTTGAGAATAGTTTAAAAGCGCTACAAGTTGACTATATAGATTTATATCTAATTCATTGGGCAGCGGAGGGTTTTGTAGAAGCTTGGCTTGAAATGGAAAAATGCTATAAAGAAGGGCTTATAAAATCAATAGGTGTAAGTAATTTTCATAAAGTGCATTTTGAAGAGCTACTTCCTAAAGCAAGTATTGTGCCAATGATTAATCAAATAGAATCGCATCCAAGACTAACTAATTATGAATTAATAAATTACTGCAAAGATTTAGATATAAAAGTTCAGGCTTGGAGTCCATTAGGTGGTGGTGCAACTGCAAAAGAATTACTAGCGAATGATACGTTAGTTTCTATTGGAAAAAAACACAATAAATCAGCAGCACAAGTTGTTATAAGATGGAATATTCAAAGAGATGTTATCGTGCTTCCTAAATCATCAAATAAAGATAGAATAGCACAGAATATAGATGTTTTTGATTTTGAATTAAGCCTAGAAGATATGAAAGCTATCGATGATTTAAACACGAATTCAAGAGTTGGCTCTCATCCAGAAAATTTTAATTTTTAATAATAAAATATTTAATTATTTTTTATTGTGCATAAGTCACACTTAAATTGACTTTAATAGATTTTCTGTTATAATAAAATTAAATAACAATAACAACTAATTTATCGATTTAATATAATTTTACTACCTTAACGTTTATAAATTAATTGGAGGTAAATTATGGACAAAAAATTATTTCAAGCAGCACAAGAGCAAATAAATGCAGAATTTTATAATTCTTATTTATATCTTTCAATGTCACTGTGGGCAGATGCTAACGATTGGCCAGGACTTGCAAACTGGATGGGTATTCAAGCAAAAGAAGAAAACGTTCACGGAATGGTTTTAATTGAACAATTGCAAGAACGTGGAGAGGCTCCTATTTTAAAAGGAATTGAAACTCCACCAAACACTTGGGAAAGTCCACTTGATATTTTTAAAGCTGCATTAGAAGCAGAAGAAGGAACAACAGCTTGTATTAATAATTTAGCTGATATAGCATTAGAGGTGAAAGATCATGCTTTTTATGATTTCATTATGATGTATGTTAAAGAGCAAGTTGAAGAAGAAGATGTGCCAAGGAAATATATATCAACTTTAAATAGAATTAAAGATGATTTTGGTGCGATGTATGCTTTTGATCAAGAACTATTAACAAGAGTGTTCACACAGCCAGCAAAAGGCGAAATTGCTGCTGAATAAATAAAATTAAAGACTTCACTTATA
>CAYJGG010000107.1:0-3247 GCA_964369915.1 uncultured Oscillospiraceae bacterium
AGACAATCGAGTAATACTTTACGTATTGCGAGTGAGGATAACGTAGATATATAAGGAAGTTATAAGTTTTAAGCGGCTTTGATTATATGAGTAAGGCTATATTTAATATATTTTTTGCAAAAAATTATATACTAAATTTAAATTTTATGATAAAATAATTAGTATTACAATACAAATTAAATGAGCGATGAAAGGACACAAAAAACAAATGAATTTTATTTTAAGTGAAAATATGAATAACTATCTTGAAAACGTGAAAGATAGCCATTTAGATTTATTAAGAGAGCTTGCACAAATTCCAGCACCATCACATTTTGAAGAAAAAAGAGTTGAGTTTATAGCTAATTATTTTAAAAAACTTGGCAAAGAAGTTATTGTTGATGAGGCAAAAAATGTTATACTTGAATTCAATACAAAAAACTGCAATGAAATTAGTATTATTGCCGCTCATACAGATGTTGTTTTTCCTGATTTAGACACTCTTCCTTTAACAGAAGACGATAAAAAAATCTATTGCCCTGGGGTTTGTGATGATACAGCAAATGTTGTTGCAATAATGCTTATGGCACAATACATTATTAAAAACAATCTAACTCCTAAAAAAGGTTTAGTTTTCGCTTTTGATTCTTGCGAAGAAGGGCTTGGCAATCTAAAAGGGGCAAAGGCTTTATATGAGAAATACAAAGGACGCATTAAAGATTTTGTTTCATTAGATGGAAGTTTTGGAGGCGTTTGTATAGGTGCTGTTGGCTCACATAGATATAAAGTTGATGTAAAAACTAAGGGTGGACATAGCTTTGGGAATTTTGGCGAAGAAAATTCAATTAAGGTTTTAGCTAATATAATTAGCGATTTATACACAATTAATGTTCCAACTAAAGGAAAAACAACCTATAATGTTGGCACTATTGAAGGTGGTACAAGCGTTAACACAATAGCTCAACATGCTAGTATGCTTTATGAATATAGAAGCGATAATGTTGATGGATTAAATTATATGAAACAGAAATTCTTATCTGTTGTAGAAAAATATAAATCTATTGGATTTGATGTTTCATATGAGGTTGTTGGTGATAGACCTTGTAGCGAAGAAGTTAATATGGATATCCAATTAGAAATGGCAAAAAAAGTTGCTATAATTGGAGAAGAATTAACTAATATGTCTTATGTAAATTCTTCAGCTAGCACCGACTGTAATGTATTTTTATCAAATGGAGTAAGCTCTATTTGTTTTGGAGTTTATGAAGGTCATGGCGCTCACACAAGGGCGGAATGGATAAAAAAATCATCTCTACCAGTAGGCCTCCGTTTACTTGCTATTTATTTAAAAGATTATTTTAATGAGTTTTAATTAATAAAAGGAGATTATAAAAATGATTTTACTGCAATGCGATTATCAAGAAGGCACTCACCCAAGGATACTTGAAAACTTAATGAAAACAAATTTTGAGCAAACTCCAGGCTATTCAACTGATATTTATTCACAGAAGGCAAAAGAAGCTATTAAAAAAACATTTAAATGCGAAAATGCAGATATTCATTTATTAGTTGGTGGCACTCAAACTAACAGGGTTGTTATAGGGAGTATATTAAAAAAACATCAAGGCGTTATATCTCCTGACACAGGGCATATTTCAACTCACGAAGCTGGCGCTATTGAAGCTTGCGGACACAAAGTTATAACTATTCCACACACAGACGGTAAAATTTATGCTAAAGAAGTTCGAGATATGCTAGCTTTACATTATTCTTTAGGAAATAGAGAACACGAAGTTCAACCGGGGATGGTTTATATATCTAATCCAACTGAAAACGGAACTTTATACACTAAAAAAGAATTAAGCGATTTAAAAGAAGTTTGCCTTGAATATGATATTCCTTTATTTTTAGACGGTGCAAGGCTTGGCTATGCACTAGCTTCTCCTGATAATGATATAAGACCAGAAGATTATTCAAAATACTGTGATATCTACTACATAGGTGGCACAAAAGTTGGGGCTTTATTTGGTGAAGCCGTTGTTATAACAAACGATAGATATAAAAAGGATTTTAGATATCATATTAAACAAATTGGTGGCCTTTTTGCAAAAGGAAGAATTCTAGGAATTCAATTTTTAACTTTATTTGAAGATGGATTATACGAAGAAATTTCAAAAAATGCTATTGATTTGGCATATTTAATTAAAAAAGAATTTCAAAATCTTGGAATTAAATTAATGTTCGATTCTCCAACAAATCAGCAATTTTTTATTATTGAAAATAATCTTTTAGCTAAAATAGAAGAAAAGTTTTTATTCCAATTTTGGCAAAAATTTGATGATAATCACACTGCTGTTAGAGTTTGCACAAGTTGGGCAACAAAAAAAGAAGATATTGATGAATTAATATCCTATGTTAAAACTTTAGTATAATATAAAAAACACAAAATCAATGAAATGATTTTGTGTTTTTTTTGTTGAAAATTGTTGTTGATTTTATTTATATTGTAGTATATAATGTATAAGTTAATATTTGGGAGTTTTAATTCCCAGCTTATTTGAAATTAAGGAGAAATAAAATGAATTTATTCAAAAGAAAATTTATAGGTATGTTTGTAGCTTTAGCTGTAATGGTATCATTCACAGGCTGCTCACTACTTGGTGGATTTGATGCAGCTGCATATGTCGGCTACGAATTACAATCCACATACCATAATGTACACGCTCAAGAATTAGTAGATATGTACACAGATGGAACAACTATGGAAGATTTAGAAGCTTTTTCATTAGAAAACTCAATGCTTGAAGCTGAATACTATCTTTACTCTAATCTAGGTGATTACGCTGCTTACCTTCCACAAGAAACATTTGATAGAGCAACAGAAATATTCCAAAATATCTATGCAAAATCAAAATTCACTGTTATCGAATCAAATGAAATTAATGGTAATCATCATGTTAGCGTTGAGTTATTCCCTGTTGATACAGCTATTAATGGTCTTACAAATGATGAGTACGACGCTATTTTTAATTCTGTTTTCCCAACTGAAGAAACTGAAATAACAGAAGAAAATTTAGATGAATTAGCAAATTTACTTTTAGACGAACTTGAAGACTATCTTCCTGAAACTGGTTATTTAGAATCACAAGTTTTAACTATTATTATAGATGTTTCTGATGATGGAATGGAAATCAACCCAGACTCTTGGGCAGATTTTGACTATGAAGTTATTCCTTGGTAATAATTAATTAAAAAAACGGACTTTATA
>CAYJGG010000108.1:0-3115 GCA_964369915.1 uncultured Oscillospiraceae bacterium
TGCTAAATGAAATAGCCGAAGTAAAAAACAATGCTGAAATTGTTGAAGAAACTGGAATTTCCGATGTGCCTATTTTAATTTTTTCATCAAATGGCGAAGGAACAGGATTTGAGTCTACACAATGGATATCATATTATAAAGATTTTGCAGAAAATAATACTAATGCTGATTTAATTGAACTTGATGCCTCACATTATGTTCATGATATTGAATATGAAAAAATTGCAGAGGAAATTTCCCTGTACTTGCAAAACTTAAATTAGCAAACTACAAACGGAGGTACTATGCTTTTTAAAACTAAAGGTGATAAAACAAAACCTGTTATTTTACTACTTCACGGTGGTGGACTTTCTGATTGGTCGCTTGAAAACACAGTGAACTTGCTCGTTCCTGAATATTATGTGATTTCAGCGATTATAGACGGGCACGGCGAGGATAGTGGTAATGAATTTATTAGCATTGAGGACAGTGCTAACAAAACCATACAGTATATTAAGGATAATTTTAATGGTAGTGTCTTTGCTATATGCGGTCTTTCAATAGGTGCGCAGATAGTGTGCGAAATGCTTGCAAAGGAAAAACAAATCACAAAACATGCTATTATTGAAAGTGCTTTAGTTTATCCTATTAAATTTGCAACAATGCTTACAGTGCCTACATATCACTTAACTTATGGTTTGATAAAAAAGAGATGGTTTTCTAAAATGCAAGCTAAAACACTTTGTGTGCCGGATAATCTTTTTGAAACTTATTACAGCGATAGCTTGAAAATGACAAAACAAAGCCTAATTAATATCACAAAAAGCAATGGGAGTTACAGCTTAAAAGATAATATTACAAATGCAGATGCTAAAGTTTTAGTAATTGTCGGTGAAAAAGAAATTGGAATAATGAAAAAGTCGGCTAAGTTAATTCACGATACTATTAAAAACAGTAAGTTATATATTGCTTCAAAATTAAAACATGGTGAGTTTAGTTTGGTTTATTATTGCGAGTATGTTAATATGATGAATGAGTTTTTTAATGAATAAAATTATGGTGCAGTTGAAATCAATGGGAGATGGTTGTATTTCAAATTCATGTAAAACAAGAAGAAGTGGTCCTGACTTTAGAGAGAATCACGCCTGTGCCAAAGCGGCGAAAGAAAAAGGGGCTAAATAACGACTTTTGATTTCAATACCAATAACCAAGCTGATATAGAAAAACTTAAAACAAATATTAGCAATACCGTTAAAGAAGTATAGAGGAGCAAGTAGAATGATACACATTGCTATATGTGATGATGAAGAAAGGTTTGTAAGTGGCATAAAGTCACTTGTCGAACGATATGCGAGCGAAGAAAATGAAGATATTAAAATAAGCACATTTTTTGATGGGCAGGAGCTTATAAATGCTTTCGATACTACGATTGATTTAATATTTCTTGACATTCAAATGAAAACCACAAACGGACTTGAAACAGCTGAATATATTCGTAAACACGATGATAATGTGGCTATTATTTTTTTAACCACACTTATAAATCATGCGATTGACGGATATAAATATAAGGCTTCAAACTATATCATTAAGCCGTTAAAATATGCAAGGCTAAAAGATGAACTGAATAAGTTTTATCAAGTAAAACTAAAAGAAAAAAACGAGGATTTTACCCTTGTAAATGATAGTGGCAGATATAGAGTTTCTCTAAACAGCGTAAGCTATATTGAAACTTATAGTCGTAATCTAATGTTTCACACAAAAGATGAAAATATCATCTGCTATAAAAAAATGAAAGATGTGGAAAACGAACTAAAAAGCAAAGGGTTTGCAAGGTGTCACACAAGCTATCTTGTAAATATGTTTTATATCAAAGAGGTTAAAAAGCTTGAAATTGTACTGCATACAGGTGAGATTATTCCGATTAGTCAGCCTAAGAGAAAAGAGTTTATGCAAAGTTTGGCTGAATATTGGGGGGATATAATATGATACAATTTTTAGATATTTTGTCTGTTGTGGTTAACCTTTTGTATGCGTTTATCTTTTTTTTGCTACTGCAAAGTTTTTTGCCCACAAGAGGAGGTATTTCGATAAGAATTATCTCATTGATAAGCAGTGCTCCGATTTCTCTTATGGTAATATATGCTAACGATATAGTTAATTTGCTTGTTACCTTATTTGCGTTAATGGCTTATATCTTGATATTTTATAGAGGTAGCCCGATAGAAAAACTAACCGTACTTTTAATTGTATATCCAATATTGATTGCCACTAACTTTCTTATGATAAATTTTAGTGGGTTGTTATTTTTTAATCTTACAGGTGCACCGGGGGACGCTGACATTGGGTGGACTGCGTATATGGAACTAATGAGCAATGTGTTTTATCTAATAGCAAGCATATGCCGACTGGTGTTTTGGCTTGCTGTATATCTCGTTTTTAAAAAGCACCGGCTCAATATGCGACAGTTTATGAATAACAGAACATGGGCTTTGATAGATGCCCTCATGATAGCGCCGATGGTTGCAATATTTACTATAATCCTATTTCAACCGGATGAGCCTGTTATCATCTACCCTATATGTATAGCCGCCATACTATCAAGTTTAGGTGGTATATACCTAACTGCCTATATATCAAAATCCATGCAGCTATCTTTTAATATGCAGGTTTTAGAGCAGGAATACTCCCATTTCAAGGAGCGAATGAAAGAGGAGGAAAAAATCGCCTCTATCTACCATGATATGAAAAATCATCTTTTAATACTAAAAGCACAAAGCGATACGGGCAATTTGACTAAAAGCATTATTGCTATTGAGGAACAGATAGCAGGCTATGAAAATTACCACCATACTCAAAATGATTTTTTAGATGTAATCATAAAAGATAAAGCCGCAGTTGCCAAAGAAAACAATATTGATTTCAATGCTCAAATTGACTTTTCGAGTGGTTCGTTTATAGCTCCATTAGACATCAGCACAATCTTTGGTAATGCTTTGGATAATGCCATTGAAGCGAGTGTTAAAACAGATGTAGCCAATCGTTTAATAACTGTAAAAGCAAGTGACCACGGTGGTATGCTTGTAGTGGTTTTTGAAAATAACACTGTTGATTTATCGGTATCAACATTAACTAC
>CAYJGG010000109.1:0-3028 GCA_964369915.1 uncultured Oscillospiraceae bacterium
GTGATCATGTTTTTAACATAGTCAGCATGTCCTGGGCAGTCAACGTGTGCATAGTGACGGTTTTCTGTTTCGTATTCAACGTGAGAAGTATTGATTGTAATACCTCTTTCTCTTTCTTCTGGAGCTTTATCGATGTTTGCATAATCAGTAAATTTTGCATTACCTTTCATCGCTAAAACTTTAGTGATAGCAGCTGTAAGTGTTGTTTTACCATGGTCAACGTGACCGATAGTACCGATATTAACGTGTGGTTTAACTCTCTCAAATTTAGCTTTTGCCATAATATGAAATCCTCCTAATTTTACAAAAATTGTTGTTTATAATTGTACCAATTTTCACTGAAAAAATCAAGTGTTAATTAGTTTATATATTAGTCTTTTGCTTTTGAAGCGATAATGCCTTCAGCAATTGATTTTGGAACTTCTACATAGCTGCTTGGTTCCATAGCGTAGTTACCACGACCTTGAGTTTTACTTCTAAGATCAGTTGCGTAACCAAACATGTTTTGAAGTGGAACTAGTGCATTAATTTGTTGTGCACCAGGACGAGCTTCTGTACCTTGGATTAGACCACGACGGCCGTTAAAGTCGCCCATAACATCGCCTAGATAATCTTCTGGTACTGTTGTTGCAACTTTCATAACTGGTTCTAAGATAACTGGGTTAGCTTTTCTCATAGCTTCTTTGAAAGCCATTGATCCAGCGATTTTGAAAGCCATTTCAGATGAGTCAACATCATGGTATGATCCATCATATAGTGTAACTTTAACGTCAACTACTGGGTAGCCTGCAAGTACACCAGCCGTCATAGCGCCTTGTATACCTTGGTCAACTGGCCCGATGAATTCTTTAGGGATAGAACCACCAACGATAGCGTTAACAAATTCGTATCCTTTACCAGATTCGTTTGGCTCAAGTTTGATTTTAACGTGTCCGTATTGACCTTTACCACCTGATTGACGAGCATATTTCATGTCAACATCAGAGTTAGTTTTTACAGTTTCACGGTAAGCAACTTGTGGAGCACCAACATTTGCTTCAACTTTAAACTCACGAAGTAGTCTATCAACGATGATTTCAAGGTGTAATTCACCCATACCAGCGATGATTGTTTGACCTGTTTCTTCATCAGTGTATGTTTTAAATGTTGGATCTTCTTCTGCAAGTTTTGAAAGGGCAATACCCATTTTTTCTTGACCTGCTTTAGTTTTTGGCTCAATAGCAACACGGATAACTGGTTCTGGGAAGTCCATGCTTTCTAGGATAACTGGGTTCTTTTCATCACACAGAGTATCACCTGTTGTTGTATTTTTTAAGCCAACAGCTGCTGCGATATCACCTGCATAGCAGATTTCGATATCTTGACGGCTGTTTGCGTGCATTTGTAGTAAACGTCCCATTCTTTCTTTTTGATCTTTAACTGAGTTGTATACTGATGATCCAGCTGAAACTGTACCTGAGTAAACTCTGAAAAAGCAAATTTTACCAACGAATGGGTCAGTTGCGATTTTAAATGCAAGTGCAGCGAAAGGAGCGTTATCGTCTGAAGGACGAGTTACTTCTTCGTCTGTATCTGGGTTTACACCACCGATATCTTCGATATCAGTTGGAGCTGGCATATAATCCACAACGCCATCTAGTAATTGTGGTACACCTTTGTTTTTGTATGAAGAACCACAGAAAACTGGAATCATTGTATTTTCGATAGTTGCTTTACGAATAGCAGTTTTAATTTCTGCCATTGTTAATTCTTCACCATCTAAATATTTCATCATTAATTCTTCGTCTGCTTCTGCTGCAGCTTCAACCATGTATCCACGGTATTCTTCTGCTTTATCTTGATACTCTGCAGGAATTTCAACTTCTTCAAAACCTTTGTTGATATCATTATCATAAACTAAAGCTTTCATTTTAACTAAGTCTATAATACCAATAAAGCTTTCTTCTGAACCGATTGGTAGTTGAATTGGAACTGCATTACATTTTAAACGATCTTTCATCATGTTTACAACATTGTAGAAATCAGCGCCCATAATGTCCATTTTATTAACATACGCCATTCTAGGAACTTTGTATTTATCTGCTTGTCTCCAAACAGTTTCTGATTGTGGTTCAACACCACCTTTAGCACAGAAAACAGTTACAGAGCCATCAAGAACTCTTAATGAACGCTCAACTTCAACAGTGAAGTCAACGTGTCCTGGAGTGTCGATAATGTTAACTCTATGACGGTCTTTTTTTCTTTGTGCTGGATCTTTGATGTCTTGGTGAGTCCAGTAAGCTGTTGTAGCAGCAGAAGTAATTGTAATACCTCTTTCTTGCTCTTGAGCCATCCAGTCCATAGTAGCTCCACCGTCGTGAACTTCGCCTATTTTATGAGTAATACCTGTATAAAATAGGATACGCTCAGTAGTCGTTGTTTTACCAGCATCTATGTGAGCCATGATACCGATATTTCTGGTTTTTGCCAGTGAAACGTCTCTAGCCATTGTTCCTCCTAAATTCATTTTATAGCCACTATTTTAAGCAGCAGCTAAGAAATTAATATCTGTAGTGTGCGAAAGCTCTGTTTGCTTCTGCCATTCTATGTGTGTCTTCGCGTTTTTTGCAAGCTCCACCGCTTTGATTTGAAGCATCAATGATTTCGCCAGCTAGTCTTTCACGCATAGTTTTTTCATTTCTATTTCTTGAATAAGTTGTAAGCCATCTTAAGCCTAAAGTTTGTCTTCTTTCTGGTCTTACTTCCATTGGTACTTGATATGTTGCACCACCTACACGACGAGCTTTAACCTCTAGTAAAGGCATGATGTTTTCCATAGCTGTTTCGAATGTTTCTAATGGATCATTACCTGTTTTAGTTTGTACGATTTCAAACGCACCGTATACGATTTTTTGTGCTACACCTTTTTTACCGTCTAGCATTATGCTGTTTACTAGTTTTGTAACTAGTTTTGAGTTATATATTGGATCAGCCAATACATCTCTTTTTGCAATATTACCTCTTCTTGGCACCGTTCTTCCCTCCTTCA
>CAYJGG010000110.1:0-2979 GCA_964369915.1 uncultured Oscillospiraceae bacterium
TTATGAGAATTTTACTTGCAGAAGATGAGCGAGATATGAATAAAATTATCACAAAAAAATTAGTATCTGAGAGTTACGCCGTAGATAGTTGTTTTGATGGCGAAACTACACTTGATTATATTCTTAGCACTGATTATGATGTTGTAATTCTTGATATAATGATGCCAAAGATGGATGGCTTTTCAGTTTTAAAAGCGATGCGTGATAAATGCATAGAAACACCTGTAATTTTTTTAACTGCAAGAGATGCTGTATCAGATAGAGTTAAAGGACTTGATTTAGGCGCAAATGATTATCTTGTAAAACCTTTCTCTTTTGAAGAATTAATGGCTCGTATTCGTGTGATGACCAGATTAAAATCCCAAAAATCCACAAGCATACTATCTGTTGCTGATTTAACAATTGATATAAGCTCACACATTGTTAAACGTGGGGATACCATGATAAATTTATCTGCAAAAGAGTATGCAATTTTAAAATATATGATGTATAACACAGGGATTGTTCTCTCAAGAGAAAAAATTGAAAATCATATTTGGAACTACGACTATGAAGGCGGCACAAATGTTGTAGATGTGTATATTAGATATCTTCGCAAAAAAATTGATAGCGACTATGATATAAAACTTATACACACAGTAAGGGGCAGTGGTTATGTGCTTCGGGAGGAATTATGAGAAAAATATCAGCAAAAATTAGGCTTACTCTTTTCACAACAATTCTTATGCTGATTATGGCAAGCGTTTTCATCGGTTTAATGTTTACATTAAGTGATGACATTGTTTTATCAAATAGTATAGCCCAGTTAACCGAAGTGATTGATGATAACTCTGATGAACTTGAATTCGATGACGGCAAACTCGATACGGATGATGTGGATTTTTTTAAAAAAGGTGTGTACACCCTATTATATTCACAAAATGGCGAGCATATAAAAGGGGATTTTCCAGAGGAAAGCATCTCTACAATACCATTTAACGACAAACAAACTACTGAATTTATAGCCGATGGAACCCAATATTATATATATGACCGATTATCACCAGTTGAAGATTCTTCATCTCTTGTGTGGATACGAGGTATTATAGCGATTGATGAAGTTGCTAGTGCTACAAGTAATATCTTGCAAATGGCACTACTATCTATGCCGTTTTTTGTAGTATTTGGTGCGCTAGGATGCTACTTTATTGCTAAAATCACATTTCGCCCAATAGATAATATTATTAAAACCGCCGAGGAAATAAGAGAAAGTGAAAACTTAGCTTTACGTATTAATTTGAAAGGCGGAAGCCCTGAAATACGAAAACTTTCCGACACTTTTGATAAAATGTTTGAACGTTTAGAAAGTGCGTTTGAAGCTGAAAAGCAATTCACTTCCGATGTTTCTCACGAGCTTAGAACCCCGACTGCTGTTATTTTAGCGCAGTGCGAATATGCAATTGGCGAAAATATTACGCTTGAAGATAAAGAAGACGCACTTGAAACAGTGCAAAGGCAGGCTCTTAAAATGTCTAGTCTTATATCAAATTTACTGAGTTTAATACGCCTTGACAGAGGCACTCAAAAAGCAGAACTCCGCAATATAAATCTTAGCGAACTTGTTAAAGAAGTTTGCGAGGAGCAAAAATTAGTTGCCCCAGTTGATACTAATTTAACGTATGATATTCAGCCTGATGTAAATGGAATGTTTGATTATACTATGATTAATAGACTCCTTACAAACTTACTTAGTAATTCATTTAATTATAAAAAGGAATCTTCATTAGTAAATGTTCATGTGGCACTATCAAAAACCGATACAGAAATTATCCTATCAGTAAAAGATGATGGAATAGGAATAGCAAAAGAACATAAAGAAAAGATTTGGAATAGATTTTATCAAGTAGATTCATCTCGTACAACAAGCCAATACGGAAGTATGGGACTTGGGTTATCTATGGTGGCACAGATTGCAAAACTTCATGGCGCAAAAATCTTACTTGAAACTGAAATTGATAAAGGCAGTTTATTCACAGTAAAATTTTTTAAATAAATTTTCAAGTTTTAATGTTACTTTAATTTTTACACTGTATAATTTAGTTATAAAGCTAAGTTATACAGTGTTTTTTAGAGTAATAAAACTAAAAGATATATATGAAAGGAGAACTTATTATGATAAACAATATAAAATTTATGCTATTAGGGATATTTTTAGCGGTGATGAGCGTTGGAGGTTTTATTTTAGCTGATGAAGAAGAAATATTTTTAGTTATTGCTATAATTTTACCTATAATGGCAGTGTATACATTTATTAAAGGATTTCGTGGCTGTGATGAAAAACAAACACAAGACGAGCAAAACCAAGAAACTTTATTAATATCACAAGCTACAATAATTGAATAATAAAAACTAAATTAATTCATTTCTTTAATGTTACTTTAATTTTTATAAGATATAATTAAAATATCAAAAGGGATAAAACAAAATACTAGGAGGTATTATTATGAATACAAAGAATATATTAAAAAAAGTCGGCGTTATTGCTTGCACTGTTGTTATTACAGCATTATTAACAAGTGGGATTATGACTTATGCAAACTTTAACGGATCACAAAAAGTTCAAGAAACTACTTCAGGGCAATCTGAAACTGTTTCAACTAATTTACCAGTGCAAAACTTAGAAAGCACTACTGATAGCTACCTCGGCGAAGCTAAAGCAATAGAAATTGCACTTACACATGCAGGACTTGCTGAAGCAGATGTATCACATATGCTTTCTAAACTTGACTATGATAATGGTGTAGCAGAATATGAAATCGAGTTTTGGGATGGCACAACTGAGTATGACTATGAAATTAATGCTCTAACTGGAGATATTATTGGATACGATTACGATATGGAAAGTTATGATGCAAAATCTATCACAACGCCAAACACAGCAGACTCTTCAAATTATATCGGCGAAGCTAAAGCAATAGAAATTGCACTTACGCATGCAGG
>CAYJGG010000111.1:0-2962 GCA_964369915.1 uncultured Oscillospiraceae bacterium
CCCGCTCACTTAAGCCTCGAAACCTTCGCTTTGCGAATTCTCAGCTTTGCTTTTTCATAAAAAGCACCAGTTCGCTAATTGATTGCAATCAATTAACATATATCCCACTCTTATTTTGTACGCTAAAATACCGATTTTCTTATGAAAATCGGTATTTGTTCTTTATAGGTATCCCCTTATAATAGTGTCGTTTTTTTATGAAGTTGTTTTTAGTTTTTAATTTCTGTTACTCTTAAAACAAAGTCAAGATTTATTATTTCAGTAGTTTTTTTAGTTTCTAAAATAATAGCATTATCATTAACTGAATTAACACAACCCTTAATGCTAGCATTTAAAGTGTGAATATAACAGTCTTTGCCAATAAGTTTTTCTATATAAGTTTTCATTTGTTGTTTCTCCTTTTTTGTTTTTCTGTTTGTTATATTATTCGATATAATTTGTTGCTTTTTTTGATTTTCTATAGTGGCAATAAATATAGGCAAAAATATAACTAGATAAAGTGCAGGATTCAAAATTTATCCCTCCTATTACATTAAATATTGTAGATGAATTTATATTAGTATAGCAAAATACTGAATAACAATAACAGTGATTACTCCACTAATAGCAATAGATAACCCGCTCATAGCTCCTTCTATTTCGCCCATTTCAATAGCTTTAACAGTGCCTATTGCGTGGCTTGAAGTTCCAATAGCTATTCCTTTTGAAATAGGAGATTTTATTTTTAATAATTTCATAGTGGATTTAGCAAATAAATTCCCTGCAATACCTGTTAAAACTATAATAGCAACAGTTATTTCAGCAATTCCGCCGAGTTCTTCGCTTAATGGAAGTCCAATTGCTGAAGTGATAGATTTTGGAAGTAGAGTTATATATTGCTCACTATTTAATGATAGAATATTTGCTAATAAAAAAATACAAATAGCACTCATAAAAACGCCTGTTAATATTCCTATTAAAATAGCAAAATGATTTTTTTTAAGTAATTCAAATTGGCGATATAAAGGAAGTGCAAGGCAAATTGTTGTTGGCGTTAAAAGATAATTAATATATTTTGCTGAATCCATATAAGTTGCATATTCAATATCAAAAACCAATAGCACAATGATTATAATAATTATACTAATTAAAATAGGATTAAAAATATCTTTTTTTAATTTCTCTTTAATAAGTGCAGAAAAAGTATAAGAAACTAAAGTTAAAAAAGAGCCAAAGAAAATAGATGAAGTTATTTCAGTCATTAATTTTCCTCCTTTTTAATAAAAAAATCAGTTACTTTTGCACTAGTCCCCATAACTATAACTGTAATTAAAACAACGCTTATTATAATAGCAGGAAGCATTAAAATAATATTATCGTAATTATTAATAATTCCAACTCCTGCAGGGATAAACATTATTCCCATAATTGAAATTAATAAATCTGCAACATTTTCAATATCAGATGGCCTTATTATTTTAAAACACAATAATAAAAATAAAATAAGCATACCATATATACTAGATGGTATAGGAATAGGGATTATGGTTTTTATTATTTCTGCTACAAAAGTTATAGCAAAAATAATACTAAGCTGTTTTAGATATTTCATATTTGATTATCCTTTATTAAAGTTTATATTGATAGTTTAATCTATTAAATTATTTTAGTCAAATAAAAAAACAGTAGACATTATAAAATGTCTACTGTTTTAAAATTATAAATTATCTAAACTAGATTTTAAATCTTCAATAATATCTTTAGCGTTTTCAAGACCTAGCGCTAAACGAACGAGGCCTTCAGGAATCCCTGCTTCTTTTAATTCTTCTTTTGTGTATGCCGAATGAGTCATTGAAGCTGGATGTTCAATTAAAGTTTCGCATCCACCTAAACTTACAGCTAAAGTGCAAAGATTTAAACTATTTAAAAGTTTTATACCATTCTCTTTACCACCTTTGACTTCAAAAGAAACCATACCTCCAAAATCATCCATTTGCTTTTTAGCAATTTCGTGATTTTCATGGGTTTCAAGTCCTGGGAAATAAACCTTGTCAATCTTAGGATGATTTTTTAGAAAATCTGCAACTAATCTTGCATTTTCGCAATGCCTTATCATACGAATTTCAAACGTTTTTAATCCACGAATAATTAAATATGCATCATGTGGACTTAAAACAGCCCCGGTCATATCTTTAATTCCAAATAATCTAACTTCAGAAATAAATTCTTTTGTACCACAAACAAAGCCAGCAATAACATCACTATGTCCATTTAGATATTTTGTAGCCGAATAAACAACAATATCAGCGCCTAAATCTATTGGTCTTGTTATATAAGGAGATGCAAAGGTGTTATCACAAATAACTTTAATATCTTTATTATACCCATGCGCAACGTCAGCTATAGCTTTAATATCACAAATTTTTAAAGTTGGGTTTGCAGGTGTTTCAAGATAAACAGCGCATGTGTTTGGTCTTAAAGCTTTTTTTACTTCTTCGATATTAGAAGTATCTAAAAGAGTTACTTCAACTCCGTATCTTGTAAGTCCGTGTGAAAGCAGTGCATATGTACAACCATATAAAACTTCATCAGCAATTATATGTTTTCCAGCGCTTGCTATTGTCCAAAATACAGAAGAAATAGCGCCCATACCAGAAGAAGTTGCAATGCAATCTTGGGCATTATCTAAAGAGGCAATTCTTTTTTCAAGTGCAGTTACGGTTGGATTTCCAAGCCTTGTGTAGATATATCCTTCTTCTTCTCCTGCAAAACGATTTCCGCCTTGCTCGCAATTTTCAAAAATAAAAGTTGATGTTTGATGAATTGGAGTAGTTAAAGAGCCGTAAACATTTTCTTTGATTTTAGCAGAATGAATAGCCCTTGTGCCAAAACCTTTTTTTGAATAATCCATAAATAAATCTCCTTTAAGTTAGATTAAAATTTTAATAATAAATTTATATCTATATTATAACATATTTAATAA
>CAYJGG010000112.1:0-2948 GCA_964369915.1 uncultured Oscillospiraceae bacterium
AAAAAAAACGGCTTTCATAATTAGAAAGCCGTCTTTTGATATTATTCGCTATTTCGCCAATCTCTTTCTTAAGAAAACCGCAACTCCCGCAACTACCACGAGGGCAATCGTTGCCCATAATGTGAGGTTTGCACCGTCGCCCGTTTCGGGTGAACTCGGGTCGCTTGGGTCTGTCGGTTCTTCGCTCGTAAACGTCACGTGGATCGTGTGATCTGCCGAGATATTTGTAAACGTGAAGAAGTTGTCCTCGCCCATGATGTACTCTCTTCCATCGATGAACAGTTTGTCTACATACATTCCACTGTCCGGTGTGAAGAAGTAACTGCTCGTACTTCCGTCGCCATATGTCGAAACTCCTTCGGGAGATATGCTTCCGCCCACTCCCGCCGTCGCCGTTATTTTGTGCGTTACTTCCACATTTACAATGCTCTCTATGGTAGGGTCTTCTTCGCTTTCCCAGACCGCCTTTAGCGTGAGGTCGTGTGCGGGCATAGTGAGCGTTGTTTCGTCCTCCGAAATTATGTTTGCAAGGTCTGCACCGCTCGTAGGTTCTACCACTTCCCAATGCGAGAAGATGTAATTTGTCTTTGTTCCGGGGTCTATTCCGAGCGTTGCACCTGAAATTACGGATGCGTTTAGCTCGGTGCTCGTGCCCGATGTGACGGAACCGCCAAGAGTCGCTCCCGTGCCAAGATTTTGCAGTTTAAGGCTGTATGACGGTGTGGGAACGGGTGCGGGAACGGGTGCGGGAACGGGTGTGTACGAATCTTCTATGAATATCAATACAGGACAGAGCGCATCGTCCCTGAAGTACACCGGCAAATTTCCTTGCTCATCTGCATATAGGCGGTACACATCGAAGTAGTTCGACCCATCTGCGTAACCGTTTACAAAGTTAATGGAAATATCATCATATTGGTCGCTTCCGAAAAACGGATCTCCCGGTGTGTAGCTGGTAATCGTCTCAGTTCCTTTTACGTGGATTAAATATACACCTTGACCGGGACTTAACCCTAAGTTTCTAAACTGCATAAAGTTCACCGACTCGCTTGGCAAGAATTCCTTTGTTTGCCCCAACTCAATTTGCCCCTCCGGTGCTAAATCTCTTGATCCATAGCTTATAAATTCATTTAAAAGCACCCGGTAATTGCCTATGAGCGAATATAGCGCAGGTATACTTTTCAGTTCCGCCAACATGTCATCATGAGTAAACGGAGTTGGATTATAGGAATAGCGATACCCGCCTTGCGTCATGAAAATACTGTATAATACATCTGTAGAGCTTGAATAAAGCGTAAGCTCGTTGTTTTCTGTGCTTGTCTTATTAGCGTCCGAAAGCGTACTGAATCCAGCCGATATCGTAACACTCTTTGTCGGGTTCGTAATAGTTAAGTCTGAGGATAGCAAAGCTGGATAAGAGACTTCGACACCACTCTCAGTCACCGTCCATCCTCTGAACATTATCGAATTTCCTTCAGAATCTTTCGTCGGCACTATACCGTCCGGGAAACCTACAGAAATATCGCTTTCATTAGCGAGAACCATGCCGTCCGCATCCGCAGTATCGCCAACATACAACTTCGCACCCGCCGCTATGCTGTCCGCGTCAAGCGTAATTCTCACCTCTGCGGGCTCGACAATTTTAAATTCTTTCACTCCGGATATTGGAGATAAATCACCAGCCGAGGCAAACAAAGCATTGACCTGACCTTCAGTCAATGCGTAAAGATTCACATCCCCGCCGCCGATATCATACGTCACATCCGCTCCGTTGGTAGCACTAACCGTAAATATCGGTGTTTTGCTAAACGCTTGTCCGTCAGAGTGGGTCGATTTCGCAGTTACCGTTGCGTCGGTGATAGTGATGGAAACAACAAAGTCTCCGACAGTTCCTGCAAAAATTCCGTAACTATTGGGTGCATTTCCTCCAATCGCAGTTACAACAGCGTTATTGATGGTAATGCCGAAACTTCCAGAAAATATGCCAAAACTATCGCCACTCGATTCACCTCCGGTTGCGCTTATAGTGCCGCCGGTAATGTTGATTTCGCTCCCGGCACGAATACCGCTGCTAGTAGTATGATATTGCGCCTTCCCCCCCTTCGCGGTTACATTTCCGTCTTTGATTAAAATTTTACCATCGGAAAAAATACCGTAACTTCCATTCCCGCCACCCCCGGTTGCAGATACATTTCCGCTGTTGATGGTGATTGTGCTACTGGAATAAATACCGGAACTTGAACCATTGGATGCATTAGCCCCGTTCGCAGTTACTGTCCCCGTGCCGTTCATGGTGAAGCCTTCGCTCGTATATATTCCTCGTGTGGAAGCATTATTTTCAGATGAATCACCGTTATAGCCCGCAGTGAGGCTACCCGAACCCGTTATTTCTAATGCGCCGTTCACATATATGCCGTAGTTTACAACGTTTGTTGTACCATCGGTAAGCTCTATAATCAAATCTCCCACCGCATATATACCGGCAGTCACGGGTTTATTACCGCCTGAAGAATACGAAGTGGTCAAGTTAACGTCACTTAGTTTCAGTGTGCCGGGGGTCTCCGATGTGCCGGCGGTGTATGTAATTCCCAAAGCTTGTAATGTAGCTTCATCCGCCGTAAGCACATTGATATCACTTGTGCCGTCATTAATCCAAAGCGCGGTCGTCGCCGTCGCCGCCGCCGCCTCGATGGGGGCTACGACAAACGCGCCGAAAACGCTCATCACCATTGCCATGCACATAATCAGTGCCACAGGTCTTTTCTTCTTAGTAATGTTCATTAATTAACCTCTCTTTTGTTAATTTGTCGTCAAAATAATTGTATGTAACCATACACACTACATATTGTATCGTATGGGGAAGGATTTTGCAAGGGCAATAATTCTTATTTTATTGTAACATTGTACAACTTTTGACTGACACATTCTAAATTTTCTATCATCACATT
>CAYJGG010000113.1:0-2758 GCA_964369915.1 uncultured Oscillospiraceae bacterium
TTTGATAATGTTCAAATTTCATCGATAAAATAACGATTTCCTTAGATTTTATCAGACTTTTTCACTATTTCAATATGAAAATCACCTAAAAACTTCAACTATTTTAGTTAAACTTTTTTAGGTAAAAAAATCTAATTATATTGCATATTTTGTCGAAAATGCATTATATTTAGTTACCTTTTAACAAACTTATCCATCTTATGTTTCATATGCTTTTTCAAAATTATCAACTTAATAAAATGTGTACTCTTTAAATTTATAACGCGCTAAAATCTAAATCAAACCTTTAATTTATAAAAAAGAGATAACAAAAATGTTATCTCTTTTTTATAAATGATATATTTATTATATAGTATTTAAATAAAAATTTCAATTAATTCAATCTCTTTTGTGCGATTGAAAATCTTTTCGCTTATATCTTTATTTATAGTGTATGAGTTAAATTTATAACTCCCGTTTATCACTATTCCTTTTTTCGTAGATTTTTTATAAACACACTTTACGCCATAGCAAGTAAAGTGAATTTCATTATTTTCTAAAAACTCATCTTGCCTTAAGAATTTTTCTTCAAAAGAAACTTCACCATCTAAAACTCTAACTCCCATTTCGCCTCTACGCATTATAACGCTTTCTTTCACTTGCCCAGTCATACCAGGTTGTTCACTCTTTTTGTTGAAAGATGTGTGTGAATATGGCTCAATTGGAATAGCAGAGCACTCTTTTGGTGTTTTTCTATAAATAAATCCTTCTAAAAGTTTATTGTAGGCTGTGTAAATTTCAGTTATGTCTTCGCCTTTTAAAAGTGCATTTTGTGCTGTTTCTAAAACGCCTAGTGCAAATTTTGCATTTTGGTGCCAGTAAACACAGCCAATACCTTCAAATTTATACATAACATCGCTTCGTCCATTGAATTTTTTATGAGCAAAAACTGTTTCATATTCATTTATCAATTTATCTATTGTTTCTTTAGATAAATTTTGTTTTTTGCATTCTTCAATTAAAACGTCTTCATTTATTATCTTACTATCAAAACGAATTTTTAAATTTTTATCTTTTTTAGTGATGCCTTTTATTTCTACTAAATTATCACTTGCAATATTCTTATTTATAAATCTAGTTGTTTTTTTGATTGGATATAAAGTATGGTATTTATCTTCTTTAGAATATAAGCTACTCTCCATTGATTTAATTAAATCAACAACTTCATTTGCAGATAATAATTCGGCTGAAATTATTGCAGATTGCCCTTCTAACATTGGCTTCATTTTACTAACTGAAAAATCTTGATTTAATAAATTATAGCTTGAATAAACATCGCCTTTATTTTCATTTATTGTATAATCAACTAATTTAATAGCTTCGCTTATTAATTTTTCAATTTTAATTTTACTAATATTTTTTTTACCAGAAAAACCATTATTATAAACCTTATTTTGATACTCACTAAAAGCATACCCCATTTTATCAAGCACTATTTTTTCATTACTCTTGAAATTTTGAGTGCTTGATAAAATTTCTGATATTTCATTAAGCCAATTTATAACTTCAATTGATAAATTATATTCATCATCTTTAAATAAATTTTTAATATATTCAAGGTAAGCTTTCAAATGATAGACAGTTACCATTGATAACCCAATTCCAACGATAGCATTATTTGCATCGTTCCATTCCGGACGTTGCAAATTCATCCATATACCGCCCCCAGGAAGAAGATTGCTGATTTTACTTAAAGCTGGCACTAGTAGTTTTTCAGCTAAAGAAACAGTATACACCTTATTATCTTTAATTAAAAGTTTTGCGTCTGTACCATAAGTAGTTATTAACTCTTCAATTTCTTTATCTCTTTTTAAATCAAAAATTAAAGTATTTTTACTATCTTTTAAAATTTCGCTGTAATCTTTAACAATATAAGGGACATTCGCATAGCTAAAAATTTCTTGACTCATAAATTTTTCAAGATTTTTAGGATAGTGATTTGATAAGCCTTTTAATAACCTTAATAGGTAAATAATTTGATGATCTCCCCAGTATCCAAGCCCGCTAAAAGGATTATCTTCTTCAGGTTTCTCCCAATCGATACCATCATTATTTATTCTATACGGATTATATCCGTTAACAGTTGAAGCATTAACAAATTTTGCAACCATATTTTCATAGTATGCAGGGAATGATAAACCAAGTGCCTCCCAGTTTTGGAATATATCTCTCCAGTTGCCTTCGTAGCTCACAGTTTTATTGCCATTTTCATCTTTAATTGCAATATTAAACTTATTCCAAGGTCGAGATGGATCTCCGTGTCTTCTTGAGAAGGATAAAGGCATAAATTCTAACGCTAGTCTATACATTACATCATTTTCACTAGAAATTTCTTTTAACTCATTAATTGTTTTGCATTCTTTTATCTTCAAAAGTAAATCAGTTAATTTAAGTGCTGATTTATTTCTTTTTTCAATAAACTTTATAAATAAATCATAGCTAAATTCATATCCGTTTTCAAAAGTGCCCCCACGCATAACGTTATATAATGTGCTTAAATAATGAGTGGCACACGCTATTTTATCTCCTGTGTTTTGAATACCATCTGCATCTTTAACTATTTTAACTAAATCGTCTGTTCCCTTTTTAATATCTAAATAAATATCTCTAAAATCTTTAGCTTTTATAAAATCTAATATTTCTTCAATTTTTGAGTGGTCGTAGCCATTATCTAAAATAAATGAATATTCTTTTTCTTTTTCTAAATCAAAACTTGAAA
>CAYJGG010000114.1:0-2617 GCA_964369915.1 uncultured Oscillospiraceae bacterium
CCATTCCTTATTTTTCTAGTATTTTATTAAAGTTTCTTTACGAGTAGCAAGCTATTAGCTATTATCTTTTATTTTTAATAAATCGTCGATTAAATCTTGAGTTCTAATATCTTTACCAATGGAGTTTAAATGATTGTTTGAATCATAAAATAATTCAGCTGGCATAATTCCTTCGCTCAAAGAAGAAAGCCAAGGTATATCACAGTTTTCATTAAAATAATTTTCAAGCTCATACACGCCTTGCATACCAGTGGCATCATATTGCGTTTGTTCTAGGGCTAATTCATTAAAAGGGGCATAGGTTAAATATAACTCTATATTATTTTTATCTGTCCATTTTTTTAAATCGTTTAGCTCTTTTAGAATGTAATCGCTTAATGTATTTGAATTAAATTGAGTTGTATCGTTAATATTATATAAATTATCAAGTATATTCTCAGGGTAGTAATCAGTTAAATCACCATAAGAATTAAATCCTTTTTCCTTGTATCCATCTTCAGTATTTGAGATTATTTCATCGCTAGAGAGAGTGTTTATTTTAAATTGAGCATAGGTTGAATAGGCATTAAGAAGATTTGGAATATAAGAAGTAGGGATAATGCTATACATATTCTTATGGTTTTCAATAGCATACCACACAACATTATAATCAATAACATTTTTTAAAACAGAAGGCTCTAAAGATAAAATGATAATATCACCTTCATTTGCATACTCTTTAATCTGCTCTTTAAAAAAATCAAAGCCAAGATATGCAGTTGTGCCCATATTAAAGCTAGGCATATCTAAAGCATTGGATATATCTTCGGCGTTAATATTATAAACTACATTACTTCCACCTACAATAACAATTTTTTCTTCTTCAATTTCGCTTACAAGTTCTAGTTTTTTGCTAGAAACTCCCATAAATGAGCCAGTTGAAACGGGAGGTAATGATTGAATAATTAAAAATATAATAGTGAAAGGTAGAATTAGTAAAACAGTGAACACTATAAATTTTACAAAAAATTTTTTCATAAATAATCCTTTTAAAATAAATTTATCTACTAATTTTAAAACTGAAAGTAAATAAACTCTGCAACTACTCCAGTTGGGGCAGTTAAAAATGCAATAATACAAATAATTGATAAAATATAAGAGATAGAATATCTTATAATAGGCTTTTTAGAAGATAGAAGTATAAATGGATCTTTATTTTTATATAGTATACTATCGTAAAAAAATAAGATGAATACACTTAAAAACATTCTTAACATATCAATTAAATTAATATTTAAAATTAAAATAGTTTCTTTAAAATTTGTAAAAGGTAAAACGATGATTTTTGGAATTTGTGAAATAATATAAACTGCATCTGTTAAATTGTTTGCCCTGAATATAGTCCAGCCAACACAAACTATAAAAAATATAAATAATGTTTGAAGAGATGATATAATAATATTATTTTCATTAATTTTCAATTTGTTTTTTATTTTGCTTCTAAAATCAAAAGTTAAATCTTCGAAAACTTGTAAAACACCGTGAAATAATCCCCATAAAACAAAGGTTAAAGATGCACCGTGCCATAGCCCGCTAATTAAAAAAGTGATAATTAAATTTATTGATTTTCTAAAAACACCTTTTCTATTTCCGCCAAGAGGTATGTAAACATAATCTTTAAAAAAGGTGGATAAAGAAATATGCCATCTCGACCAAAATTCCCTTATAGATTTAGAAAGATAAGGTGTATTAAAATTCAGCATTAAATCAAATCCTAACATTTTCGCACTTCCTCTAGCCACATCTGAATATCCAGAAAAATCGCAGTAAATTTGAATTGCGAAAAATATTGAGCCTATAAACAGAGTCATTGGTGTGTGCGAATACACATCATTAAAAATAGTATTAGCGAATATTGCAAAAAAGTCGGCAATAAACATCTTTTTGACAAGCCCAAAAACTATCATACGAAGTCCGTAAGCACAGTTTTCAGGGGTTATGATTTGTTTTTTATGAAATTGTGGGAGTAGATTTTTGGCTCTTTCTATTGGACCTGCTACTAACTGAGGGAAAAAGCTAACATATAAAGCGAAAATACCAAGATGCTTTTCTGCTTTCATTTCAGATTTATAAACATCTATAACATATGAAAGTGTCTGGAAGGTGTAAAAACTTATTCCAACAGGGAGCATAACGTTTACTGTGAAATCATCAACAGGTAAACTGAATTTATTTAATATATACACCACAGAACTAGAGAAAAAATTAAAATATTTAAAATAAAATAAAATCCCAAGACTTACAAAGCAATTAATAAAAAGCCAAAGTTTTTTTGAATTTTTATTTATAGTTTTTTCTATTTGTAAAGCTGAAATATAAGCTGTTAGGGTTGTTGTAGAAATTAAAACAACTAAATTAGCATTCCAACTCATATAAAAATAGTAGCTGGATATTAATAATAATACCCATCTATATTTATGAGGTAAAATAAGATAGCTTAAAAAAACTACGGGTAAAAATATAAGATATTGCCAAGAATTAAATAACATTTAATATCCTCAAATTTTCTGTAAACTAATTATATTTGGTGGAGAATATCGGACTCGAACCGACTACCTCTACAATGCCATTGTAGCGC
>CAYJGG010000115.1:0-2506 GCA_964369915.1 uncultured Oscillospiraceae bacterium
CAATAACATAAAAACATATAAACTAAAACAGCGTGGCGGGGAATAAACTCCGCCACGCTATTAATTTGTGTAAAGCTTAAAAATTATATAAGCTTTAACTAATACTAGCCCCAAATAAAAGCTGTTTATAGGCTTGCAAAAGTGCTTTGCCTGTATAAGTGAATTTAATGCAGATAGAGAGCTTGTTTAAATATTATTAAACGTGGGTTGGATTATATAAGTAAGGCTATAGTGAGGAAAGCTAGATGGAATTGAGTGAAAAAGTAATATAAATACGCTGACTTTCGCCAGCGTATTTTTTTTATAATTTTAAATTGGTTATTTTAAGAATAAATATTTTTAGAGTAATTATTAAATTACTGTGGCAATTACTCAAATATTAAAATATAAATCCTTGCTGCTACTAAAATTATTATATTATTTAGGTGTAATTATAAAATATTTGATTGCAGAATCTGTAAGTTCACTTGTATCATGCAAGGTAGTTAAATTAGAAGAATTTGCGCCGATTTTAAAGTCTGCGCCAAATTGCATATATTGTGAGGCTGCTGGCAGATTTTTGAATAATGTACTATTTGAAGTTGCAATTTCAGTGTTGTCTATAATTATAGTACCACCATTAAAAGTAGTAGTTCCATCTATATGTAGGTTTGAACCAGTAAAGTCATCTTTGACACATTTAAATGTAATATTTCCCCCATCTATCGTTAAATTGCCATCACTGCGTATTGAAGTTTGAGTATGACCTATTATATTTACAGTTGCATCCTTTATATAAATACTATCGTTTGTGTATATCCCATAGGCGCCTTCGCATGTTATGTCGCCGCCCAATATATACACTTTTCCATAAGCTCTTAATCCGTCAAGATGTGATAAAAGAGAATAACTTGACTTAGTCACAATAGTTGGATTATCTGATATTGTGATATTTTGTAAAGAAAATATGCCAGCGCCAGATCCACTATCTCCAACACCACTTGTTGAAGTGAGATATACATTGTCTTTTATTGCTAAGTTTCCATCAGCAGTTATAACAGGGGCAGCAAAAAAAATGGAACTGTCGCCAGAAGTAGCGGTGATTGTTGCACTGCCCTCAAAGGTTAAATCTTTTTTAGATGTAATAACAGTAGAAGTACGGCCATCTAAAGATGCGGTAGTTGCAATAAGACTGCCTGCACCATTTATAGTAAGGCTTGAATTTTGTGAATAGATTACTCCAAAATTATCTCCGTCGGCGCTATTATGTAGTTTATTGTTATTTGTTAATTTGATAGTTAAAGGTGAGATTAATTCAGAGTGAATAAGATTATTTTTAGTAGTGCCGTCGTGTGAGATATCAACGCCATTTAATGATAGAATGTTTGATTTGGAATTAAATGAAACTTTGCCACCGTCGCTTAAAACATCAGAAGCATTGCTTTCTGTAACCTGTATACCTTTAACCCAAATATCATAAATAATATCGTTTACAGTAATAGTGGAAATAGAGCTATTTTTTGTATAGCTATTTCCATTTGCTAATGTGTTTGTTACAGCGCAGTAATAGCTTTCAGTTCCTACTGCATTAACAGGCGGTATGTATGTTGAATTTGTTCCAACGATTGTTGCAGTTCCTGAAGCTGGTGTGCCTTTATACCACGCATAGCTTAAACTTCCATTTCCACTTGGGATGCTTGCAGTAACGCTAAGAGAGGTTGCTGTGGTATTTATAGTGTAAATTGCACTTTGTGGCTGAACAGTGATATTAGGAGAATCTGAAAATGTGGTGGTTGCGCCTACACTTGAGCCATTAGCACTTGCTGTTACAATATTGCTTTTAATCTGTGTGTTAGTGCCAGCTTTAGATATAACGCAATAATAATATTGAACAAATGAATTACTGGTGTGAATAGCGAGCGAAGATTCAGTTTGTCCATTTAATTTTATGGCGTCTTCTCCATTAGGGCTTAAGCTAGTATACCATTGATAACTAAGCCCAGCTTCGCTTGCAGTTAAAGTTAATGTTATTGTTTCTCCGATATTTACACTTGTGTTTATAGGCTGCTTTGTTATATAAAAACTGCCTTGTGTGTTTGCGGTTTGTGTGCCAGTTACACTTTGACTTTCTGCATTTTCATCTTGGTTAGATTCAGTAATTTCAGATGAAATATCTTCGCTTTCTTCACTAGATATAGAAATATCCGAGCTACTGATAGTGGCTATATCACTAGAGCTATCACTTCCACAAGCGGTATAGCTTAAAAGCATTGCTAAAACTAGCATAAAACTAAGTATTCGTTTAAACATTTCGGTCTCCTTTTATATGGGATGCTTGGCATTTACAGTAATTAATATAATTATATATATAATATTAATTATACTGAAATTACATAAAAAGTCAATTTATGAATAGAAAATAGAGGTTAAAAGAGAAAGCTTATTAAATATGTGAAAAAATAAAGAAATATATAGAATATTCATTTTTTTATATTAATAAATAGGATATAATATTAATAATCTACAT